>JANNYI010000092.1:0-2387 GCA_031410015.1 Betaproteobacteria bacterium
GCCTGGCCAGCTGGTCGGCCAAGCCACGGCCCGCCGGCTTCCTTGCGGCGGCGTCGCCTTTCGCTTTCGCCGCCTTGGCCATGACGTGTTCGCGCGGCGCTAAGGGCCTACTGCCCCTTGGGCTGGCGCGAAACCTTCGACCAGACCAAGGGGCAGTAGGCCCTTCGCGCCGCGAGAAGCTCGTCATGGCCAAGGCGGCGAAAGCGAAAGGCGACGCCGCCGCAAAGAAGCCGGCGGGCCGTGGCTTGGCCGACCAGCTGGCCAGGCTCGGCATCGTCCGAGATGCCGACATGGTGCTGCACCTGCCGCTGCGCTACGAAGACCACACGCGCATCGTGCCGCTTGCCAGGCTGCAGCCCGGCCTGTCGCAGCAGGCGGAAGGCATCGTCGTCAACACCGATGTGCAGTACCGGCCGCGGCGCCAACTGGTGTGCCTGATCGCGGATGAAGACAACCGCGAAGCGCAGCTGGTGCTGCGCTTCTTCACGTTCTACCCCAGCCAGCAGAAGGTGCTGGAACCGGGGCGCCGCGTGCGCGTGTTCGGCGACGTGCGCCCCGGCCACTTCGGCCTCGAGATCGTGCACCCGCAGTTCAAGGTGATCGACGGCGCGGTGCCGCTGCCCGATCGCCTGACGCCGGTTTATCCGACCACGGCAGGACTCGGCCAGGAAACGCTGCGCAAGGTCGTGGCGCGCACGCTTGACGCCGATCCCGCGCTCACCGCGGAGACGCTGCCCGAGCAGGTGATCGCGCGGCGGCACCTGTGGAAATTTTCTGATGCCGTGCGCTTCCTGCACGCGCCACCGCCGCGACTGTCGGACTTGACGCAGCGCGCGCTGGACGCGCGCACGCATCCGGCCTGGACGCGCCTCAAGTTCGACGAACTGCTGGCGCAACAGCTGTCGCTCAAGATCCATCGCAAGACGCGCGCCGAGCATCGCGCGCCGGTGCTCACCGGCACCGGGGTGCTCACGGCCCGATTGCGCGAGCGCATCGGCTTCAAGCTGACGCGCGCGCAGGAACGCGTGGCGCGCGAGATCGCGCACGACTTGAAGCGCACGACGCCGATGCAGCGGCTGCTGCAGGGCGACGTCGGCTCCGGCAAGACCGTGGTGGCCGCATTGGCCGCACTGCAGGCCATCGAGAGCGGCAAGCAGGTGGCGTTCATGGCACCCACCGAAATTCTGGCCGAGCAGCACTACCGCAAGCTGAAGATGTGGCTCGACGGCCTCGACATCCCCATCGCTTGGCTTTCGGGGTCGGTACCCGCGAAGGAACGCAGGAAGGCGCTGGCGGCCTTGGCCAGCGGCGAGGCGCCGTTTGCCGTGGGCACCCATGCGCTGTTCCAGGAGGGCGTGGAACTGCCGCATCTCGGGCTCGCCATCGTCGACGAGCAGCATCGCTTCGGCGTGGCGCAGCGGCTGGCGCTGCGCGGCAAGGGACTGGCCGAAGCGCACCAGCTGATGATGAGCGCCACGCCGATCCCGCGCACGCTGGCGATGACGTTCTACGCCGACCTCGACGTGTCCACGCTGGACGAGATGCCGCCGGGCCGCACGCCGGTGGCCACGCGATTGGTGAGCCAGAAGCGCCGCGCCGAGATCGTGACGTGGGTGGCCAAGGGTTGCGCGGAAGGGCGGCAGGCCTACTGGGTGTGCCCGCTGATCGAGGAATCGGAGAAACTCGAATTGCAGACAGCCGTGGCGTTGCATGAGGAACTGACGACCGCGCTGCCGCAGTTCCGCGTGGGCCTGCTGCACGGCCGCATGAAGCCCGACGAGAAGGCCGCGACGATGGCCGCGTTTGTCGCGGGCGAGATCAATGTACTGGTGGCCACCACGGTGATCGAGGTCGGCGTGGACGTGCCCAACGCGTCGCTGATGGTGATCGAGCACGCCGAGCGCTTCGGCCTGGCGCAGCTGCACCAGCTGCGCGGGCGCATCGGCCGGGGCGCGGCGGAATCCACCTGCGTCCTGCTGTTCGAGGAGCCGGTGGGCGACATCGCCAAGATGCGCCTCAAGGTGATCTTCGAGAACACGGATGGGTTCGAGATCGCGCGGCAGGATCTGCTGATCCGCGGCCCCGGGGAATTTCTGGGTGCTCGGCAATCGGGGGTCCCGTTGCTGCGCTTCGCCGACCTCGAGCGCGATGCCGCGCTGATCGAGCAGGCCCGCGACACGGCCGAGGAGTTGCTGCGCACCGAGCCCGAGGCCGCCGCGGCACACCTCGACCGGTGGCTGGGCGGCCGGGAGGAGTTCATCAAGGCGTGAGGGAGGGGTGTTCGTTGCGCCGCGAGGCTGAAGCCTCGCCTACAAAGCATCCCCAGCCGTCCGTTCATCCTGTAGGCGAGGCTGAAGCCTCGCCTACAAAGCATCCCCCGAGCCGTC
>JANNYI010000093.1:0-2338 GCA_031410015.1 Betaproteobacteria bacterium
AATTCCATCCTTCAAGGACGTACCATGATCCGCAAAGCGACCATTCAGGGTTTCCTGGCCGCCGCAGCCCTGGTGTTCGGCGTGCAGGCGCACGCCGCCGACATCACCGGAGCCGGTGCCACCTTTCCGTACCCGATCTACGCGAAGTGGGCGGATGCCTACAAGAAGCAGACCGGCACCGGCATGAACTACCAGTCGATCGGCTCGGGCGGCGGCATTGCCCAGATCAAGGCCAAGACCGTCGACTTCGGCGCCTCCGACATGCCGTTGAAGCCCGAGGACCTGCAGGCCGCGGGCCTGATGCAGTTTCCGGCCATCATCGGCGGCGTGGTCCCGGTGGTGAACCTCGAAGGCATCGCGCCTGGCGCACTGCGCTTCACCGGACCAGTGCTCGCCGACATCTATCTCGGCAAGATCAAGACCTGGAATGACAAGGCGATCCAGGATCTCAATCCGTCGCTCAAGCTGCCTGCCGACCCGATTACCGTCGTGCGTCGCTCGGACGGATCCGGCACGTCGTTCCTCTGGACCGACTACCTGTCCAAGGTGAGTCCCGAGTGGAAGACGAAGGTCGGCGCGAGCACCGCCGTGGCCTGGCCGGAAGGCGTGGGCGGCAAGGGCAATGAAGGGGTCGCCGCCTATGTGCAGCGGATCAAGGGTTCGATCGGCTACGTCGAGTATGCGTACGCCAAGAAGAACAAGATGATTTCCGGTGCCGTGCAGAACAAGGACGGCCAGTTCGTGCAAGCGGACGACGATACGTTCGCCGCCGCCGCTGCGTTCGCCGACTGGAAGAACGCGCCAGGGTTCTACCAGGTCCTGACGGACCAGCCCGGCAAGGCCAGCTGGCCCATCACCGGCGCGTCGTTCATCCTGATGCATACCAAGCAGGACAAGCCGCAGAACGCCGCGGAAGTGCTGAAATTCTTCGACTGGGCCTACAAGAACGGCAAGGCGATGGCTACCGAACTCGACTACGTCCCGATGCCCGACGCGGTCACCAAGGTCGTTGCCGACGCGTGGAAGAGCCAGATCAAGGACGCTGCCGGCAAGTCGGTCTGGAACTGATTCGACCAGCTTCGCGTCACGGTTCCATCGACCCATCCAAACTCGCCGGCCGCCGAACAATCGTTCGCGGCCGGCATTTCATTTCGAGAGAGCGATAATGGGCACCCCTTCCGCGGCACTACCCGGACCCATACGCATGGCACAGGAAACGCACGGTCGTCGTGATCCGAATCCACCCGCCGCGCGGCGCGCCGCCGCGCCGTGGCAGGATTGGCTGTTCGAACATACGACGCTGTTCTTTGCGCTGTTCGTGCTCGCGATGCTGCTTGGCATCCTGCTGGCATTGGGCTACACCGCATTGCCTGCGTTCGAGAAATTCGGCCTCGGGTTCTTCGTCACCAACGTCTGGAACCCGGTCACCAACCAGTTCGGCGCGCTCGCGCCCATCTACGGCACGCTGGTGACATCGATCATCGCGCTGGCGATCGGCGTTCCGGTGAGTTTCGGCATCGCGCTGTTCCTCACGGAAATGTGTCCTGCCGCACTGAAGCGCTCGCTGGGCACTGCGGTCGAGCTGCTGGCGGCCATTCCGTCGATCATCTACGGCATGTGTCTCTTCGTCTTTGCGCCGATCTTCGGCGACTACATCCAGCCGCTGCTGCAGAAGACCTTCGGCAACCTGTGGATCCTCGGGCCGCTATTCCAGGGCGCGCCGAATGGCATCGGCATGCTGTCCGCCGGCATCATCCTGTCGGTGATGATCATCCCCTTCATTGCGTCGGTGATGCGCGATGTCTTCGAGATCGTGCCCCCGGTGCTGAAGGAGTCGGCCTACGGGATCGGCTGCACGACATGGGAAGTGGTGTGGAACGTGGTGCTGCCCTACACCAAGGTGGGCGTGATCGGCGGCATCATGCTGGGCCTCGGGCGCGCGCTGGGCGAGACCATGGCGGTCACCTTCGTCATCGGCAATGCCTACCGTATCAGTGCGTCGCTGTTCGAGCCGGGCAACTCCATCGCCTCGGCGCTGGCCAACGAATTCAACGAGGCATCCGACCCGGTGCATCGCGCTTCCCTGGTCGCGCTTGGGCTCGTGCTGTTCCTCCTCACCTTCATCGTCCTCGCACTGTCGCGCATGCTGATCGCGCAGCTGGCGAAGGGCGAGGGCCGGAAGACCTGATGGGACAATGATGTATACACTTTATCGCAGGCGACTCTTCGTCAACCGGTTCAACCTGGTGATGTCGCTCGGCACCATGGGCTTCGGCATGTTCTTCCTGCTGTGGATCCTCGGCGTGCTGTTCTGGCAGGGCTTCACGGCACTGTCGCC
>JANNYI010000094.1:0-12415 GCA_031410015.1 Betaproteobacteria bacterium
TCTATTCGGCGAGCCCCGCCGAATGTTCCGAAGTGAGGGCCAAGTTTCCAAACTTAGTCTATGAGTCCGCGATGGTCATGCACGCAGTGTTGCCCGACTTGACCTCGGGCGTGTGCCCCGCCAACACCAATCCTGTATATCGCTTGTGGAATCAGCGCAGCGACAGCAATCATCGCTACACCACCGATCGTGCGCAACGTGGACAGATGCTGGTCATGGGGTACCTTGCAGAAGGATACGGCCCCGAGGGTGTCGCAATGTGCGCTCCTTCGTGACGCGTTAGAAACCGACGAAGGATGGGCAATTCAACCACCGGGATGATCGGCGGCCATTTCGACCTGACAGTGAACATGTATGGGCCGTGATTCGAAGGTAGGCACGACTTGCGGTATTGGCTTCGCGCTCGTCGCTTTAGCGCTTTGTCCGATTGCGGCCAATTCCTCGGATCTGACGAGAGGCTTTACGCTTCCATCCGAACTGGCCGGCTTTCAGCGGGGAACTATCATTGACAATGAGCCTAGGTCAAAAGGGCTTGGCATTAGCGTTCCGTACACCGCGCCCGGCGTACAGGCAACGGTGTACATATACGACAGAGGCATTCAAAGCTTGCCGGATGGATTTGAGGCTCCGGCTGTTCAAGAGCAGGCGCAGCAGGCAGTACGCGACATTTTCATCACTTACACCGAAGTCCATGAACTGAAGAAACTTGCGCCCGGGGTCGGTTCGTGCTCCAAATTCCTGCGGGCAGAGTTCAGCTACATCAACCCTCGGTCAAATCCGGCTGAGTTGTTGCACTCCTACCTATATGTGGGCGGCCGGAAGGGCAACTTCGTCAAGATTCGCATAACCCATCCTGCGAAGTTCGCGTCCGCCATCGGCGAGGTGGCGGAATTGCGCTTCGCCCAAGAGTTGTGCAAGTCAACATACCTCTGATGGGCGTGTAGAACACGCCGCCCTTCTGGCCCTCCTTCAGCGCGAAGTTGCCAAGGAAGTATTCGTACACCTTGCCGAAGGCATCGCCCTCGAGGTCTAGCGGGGCCAGTAGGCGCAGCAGTTCCACCAGCGTGGCGTTGGGTAGCAGGTTGTAGCCGCGCGGCAGTACGCTCTTCAGCTCGAGGTTGCCCTCCTCCACCAGCGACATCGCAGTGGCGATGGCCTTGCCTAGGTTGGCGCCCTCGGTGAGCGTCAGCAGGTGCGAGAACCGGGCCTCGTCGGGCAGGTAAAGGACACCTTCGGCTTGGTAGTCCATCGGCTCCAGATCAGCCAAGTCCAGTTTCTTCTTCTTAAACTGGGCTTGTAGATCCGTAAAACGCTTGTCGGCGTAGCGCAGGAAGATCAGCCCGAGCACGGGTGTGGAGAACTCCGACGGCTTTAGACCGGTGTTGGCCCATAGCTGGTCGGCGGCTACCCACAGTTAGTTTTCTACTGCTACGAGGTCGGAGGACATGCGTTCACTTGAGATTGTTGTTTCGGAATGATGCCGTGGCCAAGCTAGCAAGCCCGCGGCTAAAGCAAGAAATGCGCCGCCGCCCGAATTTCGCATGTCAGTGGTCGCTCGGCAAGGTCGCCGGGCTCATCCATGGCGGTTACGTACCAAGGATCCACCCCTCCTCCCGAAGCGTCGCGTCAGCTTCATCAACCTTGAATCGCCAGCCGAGAACACCCGCGACGTCCTCCTTGGCGAACTGCTTCGCCAAGCCGGCTACCTGCGCCGCATCCACAATTTCGTGAAGCGTTCGATCAACTGGAAATACCCCCGGCCAAATTTCAGCGTGCAAAATGAACGGACCGCGCTCCGGCGACGGTGTCTCAGTGGAGCCCGTTTCAAAGGGCCAGACGCGGCTGATAGCGGCGAGTGCTGGAGTGCTTCGCAGCCTTTCCAGGACAGGGATGCCAAGCAGCGTTTGGCTGCCGACACTACCCGCAGTGAAAAGCTTCCAAACGGAGTGTGCGTGGCGCCCCGAACTGCGCAGCCGCTGCTCGACCCGTCGATATTCTTGCAGCCGGCCACACGGAAACGGCTTCTTCGTAATGGTTAGCGTGGGGCGTGCCTGCGTGCTTGGTACCCCCCAGAACGGACCGGCCCCGCCGCTTAGCCGCTCATTCAGAGCCGCGGCGACATCCCACCGGTTGTTTTCATTGTTCGGGCGGTCGTCGATGAGCCTTGCGAGTTCGGTCCACACTGCCCGCCACGGTTCCCCAGGCAGACCCAGCACCTGCGCAAAACCAGCCGGATAGCCGTAGGGGAAGTCGAAGCCCACAAACACTCGTCGCGAGCGCGACGCGGCGTCGGAGAGCAGCTCGATGACACGATTACGCGCGGCCACCCGTGTCGTCGGGTTCTCAAGCAGCGTTTCGTGCTCATGGTAAGCGAGCCATATGCTGTCCTTGCCATGTTTTGGCGTGGAGTTGGCGCTCCAGTCGACGATCAGGTATGCGTCAAATAGCATTTGTTTTTCGAACTAGGTGTCCGGAGCGCCGGGGACAAGCCAAATTTCGAGACGATTGGGCAAATGAAATCAATCGCTATTGAGCGCTCGTTCCGCCTCGGCCAGTCTACCCAGGACACGATCAAAGACTGGTGGTTCATGAAGGAACATGGGGCGCATGTCAGCGTAGTCTTGTTCCAACGCGGCGTGGCGCGTGGCAGGCGGCACCAACTTAAAGCTGCCGCGCCGTGCCATTTCGTATTTTGCCCAGGCGCGCGGAAATATCCGGCTCTTCCAGTTCACTACGCGTGCGCACAGGTCATCGTTTGCCAGAAATGCGGCACCACCCGGATGATCTAGAAGTCTCGCCATGTCTGAATAGTGACGAGCGTATCGGTCCGGCATTGGCTGATCAGTGGGCCGGTGATATTCAGCATGCAGGATCGTGGCCTTCTCCCAGAAGGTTCGTTCGATTTCCAGCGCCGTAACTTCACACCGCCAATCGGCGAATGCAGCGGGAAATTCGTCGGCAATCCACGGACGAACTGTATGTGACCCAGCAGGATACTGATCGGTCAATGCACCCAGTTCCAGCTTGATGATACGTGGCAGATAGGCCCATTCGCGTGTCTGGGTGGCAGGGTAATGGAAGAGCAGGACAGGGGAACCATTTTTGTCGATTTCGAAGGTAAGCCATGTTTTGCCCTCCTCTCTCTCGCCAATTTCCGTGCGTATCGCAACTTCCAGCACTGGCAGAATCGAGTCTCGGGCTTTGTTGCAGCACATGTCCTGCATTGCAGCCATCGCAGCATCGCGTTTGGTGCGACTTGGCAGCGCCTCGATCGCCGCTGTGTCCGCACCCACGAATTCTGGCGATACGGATAGGTCCACATCTTCGGAAAACCGATCGATGACGCCAAACACTTTGGATAGTGACGTGCCGCCCTTGAATACCAGATGAGGCCCGATGCCGGATTGTGCGAACAGAATTCCAAGCAACCAACTGACCCAAAAGTCCTTCTCTAGAATCGCGGAGTTCAATCCACGTGAAGTGGCGGCCTGCTCGAATGCTAATGCGCGACGCGGTATCGAAAGCGCCAGAAAAGTTGGTGCCGGATTCACCGTTTCAGCCCACGCGTTTTATTTGCAGCGCCAGGGACTGATTTTTCATGCGCCAAATCGCGAAGCATTGGGCGCATCCAGGCCGGCGCAAGGTCGAGGTCCGCCAGCAGTTTGGCGCGCTCCGCCATTGGCAGTGTTTTTCGCAAGTGCGCAAGTCGCTCGGGCGTAATGTGGTCAGCACCCAGATTCTTGAACGCCTGGATTAATAGCCCGATCAAGCGATTGGCGCCCGCCATGTTGCGTGGCGAGGTTCGTTTCAGCGCAATTTGCATTGGCCCGGCGCGCACCGTCCGCGTGGTCCCATCGGTCAGCATCACGATTTTGGCTGGCACCTGCTCCGTGAGCCCGAGCAGGTTGGCTGCGTATGCTCCTGCAGGCTGCACGCGTACTTTGTCCTTGCCCACGATCGTCTTCACCACAGCGTCGACGGAGGGCCAAAGAGTACCCAGCAGGGGGTCCTGTCGTGGCTTGTCGTACAGGCCACGCGACAGGCGACGCAATTTACCTTTTGCAACCTGGCGCTGTAATGCCTTGTCGATTGCGGCACGACTCCCCAGCGTGGCAAACATGGCTGGGGTGAACACCGTTCCCTGGATTCCGTGCGCTATACGCTTGGCGATCAGGGTGTCGATACTATTGGGCGACGCGGCGCGGGGCATTTTGGCGTTCCGGCTCTGTGGTTCTATTTGACCGAAAAATAGCATGTTTTTCGGTCAAATAGAACCCTTGAAGCCAAGCCGGAATTACGCTGTGCCAAAAACAAACGGCCACCCGAAGGCGGCCGTTTTGGTTTGGTGGAGGTGGCGAGAATCGAACTCGCGTCCGAAGGTGCTCCACAGTCAGGACTACATGCTTAGTCGCGTCATTGTGCTCTCATCCCCAAACCGTTGACGGACAGACGGCGTGGAAACCAGTCACCTAGATTTAGCGCCTTGCCCAAGTGACCCGGGCGGACGCGATCGCTCAAAAGGTCCTTGCTGTGACTACCCTGTTGCCAGGTTCACCCGGGCTGAGCGCCGCCCGGTGCAAGGTCCGGCGGGATTAAGCCGCCAGAGCGTAGTTTTCGTCGTTCGCAGTTATGTTTGCGATTGCCAAAGATTTACGAGGATTGACGCCTCGGCATGCCCCAAGCTGCTTCACTACCCCCGTCGAAACCAGTTCACCCCCGGTGCTCGAAAGGTGCGGAGCGATCGTATGCCCCGCGAAACAGAAGCCTATTCTACCAGCGCGGGCGCCGGCGATGCCTCTGCATACCCCCAGATATGGGGACAACGGGCGTGGAATCAAATGGGGATGGGCCGCGCGGCTGAAGCCGCGCCTACAGGGTTCCGGAGAGCCCCGGGGGACACCGGGGTTCCCGGACGCCCCGCGTGCCCGCGCGCACGGTGCCGGCGACGCACCCTGTAAAATGGCGGATTGCCCTCCCGCGCCACGCCCCCGATGCCCACCTCCCCTGCTTCGCCCATCGTCCCCGTGATCCTGTCCGGGGGCGCCGGCACGCGCCTGTGGCCGCTGTCGCGCGAGGCAGCGCCCAAGCCGTTCATGCCGCTGCCGGACGGCGACACGCTGCTGGGCAAGACGGCGCATCGCGCGCTGGCGCTGCCGCACACGCGTGGCCTCGTCACGGTCACCAACCGCGACTATTACTTCCACACGAAGGATGTTTACGCCGGGCTGGCGGCCGCCGAGCCGAAGGAAGCCTGTTATCTGCTGGAGCCGTTCGGCCGCAACACGGCGCCGGCCATCGCGGTGGCAGCATTGCTGGTGCGCGCGCGCTACGGCGACGATGCGGTGATGCTGGTGCTGGCGGCCGATCACCTGATCCGCGATCAGGCGGCGTTTGCGGTAGCGGTCGAATTGGCCGCCACGCAGGCGCGCGCTGGGCGGCTGGCCACCTTCGGCATCACGCCCACGCTGCCCGAGACCGGCTTCGGCTACATCGAGTGCGGCGATGCGATCGGCGAGCGCACGTTTGTCGCGGCGCGCTTTGTCGAGAAGCCGCCGCTGGCCAAGGCGCGCGACTATCTTGCCGCCGGCAACTATGTCTGGAACGCGGGGATGTTCGCGTTCACGCCGCGCGCGATCATGGCGGCCTTCGAGCGCTATGCGCCGGCGGTGGCCGCGACGGCGCGCACCGTGTGGCAGCCGTTGGCTGCGCAGGCGGGTGAGCCGATGCTGGAAATCGACGCCGCCACTTTCGCCGCAGCCCCCGACCTGTCGCTCGACTATGCGGTGATGGAAAAGGCGGCGGCCGATGGCCAGGTGGCGGTGATCCGCGGCACGTTCGACTGGAGCGACGTCGGCTCGTGGCAGGCGGTGTCCGAACTGAGCGACGCGGATGTGCACGGCAACCGCGGCAGCGGCGAGCGCGTCTCCATCGATACGCACGGCACGTTCGTCCACGCCGAGGATCGCGTGGTGGCCACCATCGGCGTCGAGAATCTGGTGATCATCGACACGACTGATGCATTGCTGATCGCGCATCGCGACCAGTTGCAGCGCGTGAAGGAAGTGGTCGGCGAGCTGAAGGCGCGCGGCCACGAGTCGTACAAGATCCACAAGACCGTGTCGCGGCCGTGGGGCACCTACACGGTGCTGGAAGGCGGCCCCGGCTTCAAGATCAAGCGGATCGAGGTGAAGCCCGGCGCGTCGCTGTCGCTGCAGCTGCATCACCAGCGCACCGAGCACTGGGTGGTCGTGCGCGGCATCGCGCGCGTGACGTGCGGCGAGCGCGAGTTCGACGTGCCCGCAGGCGAATCGACCTTCATTCCGGTGGAGACCAGGCACCGGCTCGCCAATCGCGGCACCGACGTGCTGGCGATCATCGAGGTGGCGTGCGGCGACTACATCGAGGAAGACGACATCGTGCGCTTCGACGACATGTACGGGCGCGTGGCTGCCGGCAAGTAGCGGCAGAATGCAGGCGAGGCTTCAGCCTCGCGCGCACGCCTGCCGTAATCCGGCCACCGTTGGACCGCAGGCAGGCAGCGGCACACGCTGTGTGCCGGGTTGTTCAAACCACCTCGACCGTTTGCATCATGCCCATGTCTTCGTGCGCCAGCATGTGGCAATGCATCACGTACGCGCCTTTGAAATCGATGAAGCGCGAACGAAATGTGACCGACCCCGGATTTTTCGCCGAGCCCGATGGCAAGGCGATCGTGTCGGCCCAGTAGGGGTCGATCGGCTTGTCGTTGATCCTGACCACCCAGCATGGATTGACGTGGATGTGAAACGGGTGCTTGATAAAGTTCATGTTGAAGACCGTCCACTCCTCGACGCTGCCCAGCGGCACGATCTGCTTGCTCGCCCGGGTTGACTGGAAGGGAATGATTTCCGTCAGCTCGCCTGGCCGGACTGGATTGGGTGATGCCAGCATGCTGCCGTTGCCGACACCAAGGACCGTGTTGGCAAGCGGCGTATTGTCCTGCTGATAGATCCAGTCGTTCAGTTCATCGCCGGGATGAACGATGTCGCTGGCCGGTGGCAGTGTGATCGGCAGTTTGACCGGAAGACCTTGAAAGCTGGCGTTGGGGTCGGGATTGTCAACGGCCCGAAACACGATCATGCGCTTCAGTCCGCCGGCAGCCGCAAGTTCCTGATCGGTGATGGGTGCCAGCGCGGCGGGCACGGGCAGCGGGCCCACCGGCAAATTCATCGGCTTCGGTTCGTCGATGACCACCACCTCGGCAACGATGTCCTCCAGCAGGCCCGCGCCGGTGATGTACGTGGGCGGGGCCGGGACTTTGCCCGAGTCGCCGACCAGGACATTCAACGTGCGCAGCAGGTAGGTTCCTGGCGCGCCGGCCTTGACCAGGACACTGGCGCGATTTCCCGGTGCCAGCACGATCCCTTCCGTCCTGAAGGAGGTGGGGTCGGGCGTGATCGGACCGACCGGTTTCAGCTTGCTGAGCGTGTTGCCATCGAGGCTGTAGATGTTGAGGGGATGGCCGTCGAGGCTCAGGTTCAGGAACTTGAAAATCGCGGTGTTGAGGAAGTGCCAGTTCTGCACCTCGCCTCGACGCATGAGAAGGCGCGGACGCCGCACGCCATTGATCAGGAATGGCGGCTCGCCGGTTGGAACCGATGCGTTCGGCGCGGCAATGCCACCGTTGTCGGCCACCTGGGAAAAGGATTCGAGCGCGCCCGTGGCGTCGAAGATGGGGGCCTGAAACACGAAAACGCGCTCCTGCGAGGCCGCAATTTCAGGGACCTGATCAATGGCGCCCTTGATCAATATCGTGCCGGCCATGCCGCTGCCGATCTGCATCGCGGTCGACCCGTGCAGATGCGGGTGATACCAGTAAGCCCCCGGCGGATGGTCGGTGCGAATCGCGTATTCGTGCTGCCGGGTGGTGCCCGGCTTGATGCCCAGGTCCGGGTCGTCCATCACGTAATCGCCATAGACCCTGGGGTTCTCCGACACCAGGCCGGGGGTGACGTGAAGTCCATGCGTATGCAGATTCATGCTGTTGGGAAAGCGCAGGTGCCTGACCGGCCCGTATCCGCTGGTCGGGTTCGGTGGCAACCGGTTGTCCACCAGAATCCGGAGCGTATCCCCGACACTCACGCGCAGCGTCGGTGCGGGAATGCTGCCGAACAAGCTGCGCAAATTGACGTCCCTGCCATCGATTGTCGTTTTCAGGTACGCGACATTCATCGTCACGTCGAGTCGGCCTTTTACCGATGCCAGCACTTGCGGCTCGACAAAAGTCTCGGTGGGCAGGGGCGTGCCCGAATCGCCGCCGCCAAAACATCCGTGCAGCGCGGGCGGCAGCGCCACGCCGGCGGCGAGCGTCCAGCCCAACCGCAGGAAATCACGCCGGGTGTAGTCATTCGTATCGGCAACAGGCATGGTCGTCTCCATTATGCCAACGCAAGGAACGGCGTCGGTCGCAGCTGCTTGTGCTCGGCGGTGCCGATCTGGCCCGTGGCATTGCTGCCCCAGCCGATCAACGCGGAGGCAGTCAGCGCCGCGGCATGCGTCTCGCCCGCGGCGATAGCCCGTACCTGCCCAAGTCCGGGAACGCGCGTTGCCACGCGGCGGTCGGCACTGTCGTTCAATCCAAGTTGACCGTGGCCATTCCAGCCCCATGCATAGACAGTTCCGGATGCCGCGAGCGCCAGCGAGAAGTGCATGCCTGCCGCGACCGACTGTACCGCTTCCGGCAACGCGACGGTCATCGGCAAGGTGGCGTAAGCGAGATCCGGGCGGCCGAGTTGGCCGTGATGATTGCTGCCCCAGGTCAGCACCTTGCCCGTGGCAGTCACCGCGATCGTATGCGTGGCGCCAGCAGCGACGGCGCGTATCGCGCTCCCCATGCGAACGAGTGTCGGCGTCGCAACCGACTGGAGATGCCCCAGGCCGAGCTGGCCTGCCGCATTGGCGCCCCAACCGTACAGCATGCCGTCTCGCGCCACCGCCAGCATGTAGCCCTTGCCCAATGCCAGCCCGCTTGCCGGCGGCAGCGTCCGCACCGTTCCGGGTCCGGCATTGATCGCATCCGTCGGCCTGCCGAGCGCACCCTCGCTATTGAGTCCCCAGGTGTACAAGGTGCCGGCGGCGTCGATGGCGCCGAACAGAAACTCGCCTGCAATGACGGAACGCACGCCCTTCAGGTCTGCGAGCAGCTGCGGTGTCGCGAGCGCAATGGCGTCATGTCTTCCGCCGATGCCCGCCACACTCGCGCCCCAGATGGCCACTTCGTCACGCGCGGTGATGCCGAGGCTCACGCCATACCCCGCCGCTACTGCGACGAGCGGTTGCCGCAGATTGACCTCGACCGCGCGCGTGGACGCCTTGAACGTGCTGCAATATCCAGGCGTATCGGGCGCAACCCTGCCGCTGCCATCCCCGCCCCATCCGATGACCTTGCCGTTGGCAAGCAATGCGAGCGTATGGTCCCGGCCGCAACAAAGCGACGTGACGACATGGAAATCCGTATTCGAATTATTCATGGCACTCCTGTGGCGGGGCGGGTCAAGAAATCAGGGACAGACCACGATTTTCGAGGAAATACCTTCGAAAATCGTGGTTTGTCCCTGATTTCCAGGCCCTGATTTTCAGGCCAGCACATCGGGGTCGAGCTGCCGCATGAGCCGCGTGATCTGATCCTTCAAAAGCAGCTTGCGGCGTTTCAGCCGCCGCAACTGCAACTCGTCCTGCGCCGGATCGCCCGTCAGGCGCGCGATGGCGGTATCGAGATCGCGATGCTCCTGCGTGACCTCCGCCAGGCGCTGCTGCAACGCCACGCGGGCAGGATCGCCGATGGCATCGTTCATCGTATCGTCGTTGTCGCTCAATCGGTCCCCGCCGCTGCGGCCGCTTCGACATCGCGCCGCGCGCGACGACCGTAACGGCTGGTGAGTGCGATGCCGCACAGGATGAGCGCCATGCCGATGATGTGAAACGGCATGAGGCTTTCGCCCAGGAACAACCATGCCAGCACGATACCGAACACCGGCATCAGGTGCACGAACAATCCGGCCACGCTGGCGCCCAGCACCTCGACGCCGCGGTTCCAGAAGAGATAGGCCAGCACCGACGAGAACAGGCCCACCGAGACCAGCGCGGCGAAGTTGGTCCACGTCCAGGCCACGTGGTAGCCCAGCGCCATCTCGCCGATCCACAGCGGCAGCACGCACATGTTGCCGATCACCGCAACGACCAGCAGGAACGACATCACGTTGAGCCCGGCGGGCTTCCACCGCAAGCCGATCGTGTATGCCGACCACATCGCCATCGACAGGATGATGAAGATGTCGCCGATGTTGAGCCGGAACGCGAGCAGCGCCTGCAGGCTGCCCTGCGTCAGGATCGCCAGCACACCGGACAGCGATATCCCCACGCCCAGCAACTGGATCGGCGCCAAGCGCTCGCCCAGGAACAGCCACGAGAACGTGATGATCATCACCGGAATGAACGAATTGAGGATCACGCCATTGGTGGCCGTCGTGTAGTTGAGTCCGAGGTAGGCCAGCGTGTTGTGGATGCCGACGCCGATCACGCCCAGCACCAGCATCACCTTCCAGTTGCGGCGCAGGATGGGCCAGTCGCGGCGCACATGCGGCCACGCAAACGGCGCCAGGATGAGGATCGCAAACAGCCAGCGGAAGAAGGTCATGGCCATCGGCGGGATGTCCACGGCCAGGCCGCGTCCGATGATCCAGTTACACGCCCAGAAGAAGGGCGTCAGCGTCAGCAGCAGGTAGGCGGAGGTTCGACGGTCTGCGGCCATGCGGTCAGTATATGCCCGCCTTGCGCTGCCGGGTCGCCCCAGGGTGGTCGGTATAATCCGGTCTTGAACACGCACGCCAACATCGACGCCGCACTGGCGCCCGCGCGGACGGTCGCCGCCGTCCCCCAGCCGACGCTTCCGGCACTGATTCCGGCCGCGCCGGAACCCGGCCGCAAGTTCAGCGCGGGTCCGTTCGCCGGGTCGTCCGACGCGCTGGCGCTGGCCCAGCTCGCGCGCCAGAGCAGCGCGGAGACGCGGATGCTGGCGGTGTTGTCCGCCGACCCGCAATCAGCGCAGCGGCTGGCCGACGAAATCGCGTGGTTCGCGCCGGAATTGCGGGTGGCGCTGCTGCCCGATTGGGAAACGCTGCCCTACGACCACTTCTCGCCACATCAGGACCTCGTTTCGGAGCGGCTGTCGGCGCTGTACCGCACGTCACGCGGCGAATGCGACGTGCTGGTCGTCGCCGCCACGACGGCGCTCTACCGCCTCGCGCCGCCGTCGTACCTCGCCGCCTTCACGTTCTTTCTCACGCAGCGCGAAAAGCTCGACGTCGACGGCCTGCGCGCGCAATTGGCGCTGGCCGGCTACACGCACATGACGCAGGTGGTCTCACCGGGCGAATTCAGCATACGCGGCGGGCTGATCGACCTCTTCCCGATGGGTTCGCCGCTGCCCTATCGCATCGATCTCTTCGATACCGAGATCGAGAGCATCAAGACCTTCGACGTCGACACGCAGCGCACGCTGTATCCGGTGCAGAACGTGCGCCTGCTGCCAGCGCGCGAGTTTCCGCTGGACGATGCCGGCCGCACGCGCTTTCGCACGCGCTTTCGCGAGGTGTTCGAGGGCGACCCGTCGAAGTCGGCGCTGTACAAGGACATTTCGCAGGGTGTGGTGCCCGGCGGCATCGAGTATTACCTGCCGCTCTTCTTCGAGCACACGGCGACACTGGCCGATTACCTGCCGCCTTCGGCGATCGTGGCGTTGCATGGCGACATCGACAACGCCGTCGACCACTTCTGGCAGGACACCGAGTCCCGCTACCGGTTGCTGCGCGGCGACAAGGCCCGGCCGCTGCTGCCACCCACCGAATTGTTCCTGCCGCAGGATGCCTTCAACGGCGCCATCAAGCCGTTCGCGCGGCTGGTGATGGTGCGCGAGGGCCACGGCCCGACCGCGCCGCTGCCCACCGTGCAGGTGGACCGCCGCGCGCCCGATCCGCTGGCGCTGCTCAAGCGCTTCCTCGCCGCCACGGATGCCCGAGTGGCCATCGTGGCGGAAAGTCCGGGCCGCCGCGAAACGATGCAGCAGTACTTCGCCGAATACGGCGTGATGCCCGCGCTGGTGGATTCGTTCGCGGACATCCTGGTCGCGCCTGGTCGCGTGCTGCTGGCCACCGCGCCGCTGATGACCGGCTTCAGCTGGAGCGGCGCCAAGCTTGCCTTCGTCACCGAGGCCGAGCTGTATGCCGGCGTGGTTCGCCGCAGCGCGCGCGAAGCGGCCAGGCGCTCCAATGTCGATGCGATGGTGCGCGACCTGTCCGAGGTGCGCATCGGCGATCCTGTGGTGCACGAGCAGCACGGCATCGGCCGCTACCTCGGCCTCGTCACGCTCGATCTGGGC
>JANNYI010000095.1:0-4228 GCA_031410015.1 Betaproteobacteria bacterium
CAGGCAAGGCACCGCCTGCCGCTGCATGTTGGAACCCATCAGCGCGCGGTTGGCGTCGTCGTGCTCGAGGAACGGAATGAGCGAAGCAGCCACCGACACGAGCTGCGACGGCGCCACGTCCATGTAGTTGACCTTGTCGCCGGTCGACAGCATGAATTCGTTCTTGCTGCGGCACGAGACGAGTTCGTCGTCGAGCTTGCCGTGCTTGTCGACCTTGGCATTGGCCTGGGCGATCACGAACTGGCCTTCTTCGATGGCCGACAGGTAATCGATCTTGTCGGTGACCTTGCCACCCTCGACGCGACGGTAAGGCGTCTCGAGGAAGCCGTATTCGTTGGTGCGGGCGTACAGCGCCAGTGAATTGATCAGGCCGATGTTCGGACCTTCCGGCGTTTCAATCGGGCACACGCGACCGTAGTGCGTCGGGTGCACGTCGCGGACTTCGAAGCCGGCGCGCTCGCGCGTCAGGCCGCCGGGTCCCAGTGCGGAAACGCGACGCTTGTGCGTGATCTCGGATAGCGGATTGGTCTGGTCCATGAACTGCGACAACTGCGAGCTGCCGAAGAATTCCTTGATCGCGGCCGAAATCGGCTTGGCATTGATCAGGTCGTGCGGCAGCAGGTTGTCGCTCTCGGCCTGGCCCAGGCGTTCCTTGACCGCGCGCTCGACGCGCACAAGGCCGGAACGGAACTGGTTTTCGGCCAGTTCGCCCACCGAGCGCACGCGGCGATTGCCGAGGTGATCGATGTCGTCGATTTCGCCGCGGCCGTTGCGCAGGTCCACGAGGATCTTGATGACGGCGATGATGTCTTCGTTGGACAGCGTGGACAGGCCCTTCAGTTCCGGCCGGCCGATGCGCCGGTTGAACTTCATGCGGCCCACGGCCGACAGGTCGTAGCGCTCTTCGGCGAAGAACAGGCCGTGGAACAGGGCTTCGACCGCTTCCTCGGTGGGCGGCTCGCCGGGACGCATCATCCGGTAGATGCCGACCTTGGCGGCGTACTGGTCCGGCGTATCGTCCGTGCGCAGCGTCTGCGAGATGAACGGACCCATGTCGAGGTCATTGGTGTAGATGGTCTGCACGGCAGTGACGCCGGCTTCGAGCAGCTTCTCCATCAGCTCGTCGGTGATCTCGTCGTTGGCCTTGGCAATCACTTCACCCGTGCCCTTGTCGATCACGTTGGTGGCGAGCGTGCGGCCGACCAGGTAGTCGTTGGGGACCGCGATGCGCTTGCTGCCGCTGTCCACCAGTTCGCGCACGTGGCGCGCGGTGATCCGCTTGTCCTTGGCGGCGACGACCTTGCCGTCCTTGCCGACGATGTCGAAGCGCGCGAGTTCGCCCTTCAGCCGCTCAGGCACGAAGTCGAGCTCGGAGCCCTTGGCGCCGATGTGGAACGTGTCGAACAGGAAGAACTGCTTCAGGATGTCCTCGTTGGTGAGGCCGATGGCCTTCAGCAGCGTGGTGACCGGCATCTTGCGACGGCGGTCGACCCGGAAGAACAGGAAATCCTTGGGATCGAACTCGAAGTCGAGCCACGAGCCGCGGTAGGGAATCACGCGGGCCGAGAACAGGAGCTTGCCGGACGAGTGCGTCTTGCCGCGGTCGTGTTCGAAGAACACGCCCGGCGAACGGTGGAGCTGCGAGACGATCACGCGCTCGGTGCCGTTGATGACGAAGGAGCCGTTTTCGGTCATGAGCGGGATTTCGCCCATGTAGACTTCCTGCTCCTTCACCTCCTTGACCGTGTCCTTGGGCGCTTCCTTGTCCATGATGATCAGGCGGACCTTGGCGCGCAGCGCGGAGCAGTAGGTCAGGCCGCGCTGCTGGCACTCGACGACGTCGAAGGCCGGCGGCAGCAGCGAGAAGCTCACGAACTCGAGGCGGGCATTGCCCGAGTGGCTCGAGATCGGGAAGATCGACGTGAAGGCGGCCTGCAGGCCTTCGTTCTTGCGCGCGTCGGGCTTCGTGAATTCCTGCAGGAACGCGCGATATGATGCCAACTGCGTTTCAAGAAGAAACGGCACGGCCAGGACGCTCGCACGTTTCGCGAAGCTCTTCCGGATGCGTTTCTTTTCGGTAAAGGTATAGGGCGTAGCCGTGGTAGTCGCCATAGCGTAGGGTCGATCTCCGGTTCGTCCAGGACCGCACGAATGGCGCGGTCCTCAAAAGTGTTGCGTTACGGTCGCAGCAAAGGCGCTGCAGCCTTGTTGCCTCGACGGGCGTTGGGAGTATTGCGCTCCCAGGGTGGGTGGCTGGCCACTACCAGCCGCTGGCGGACAACGTTGCCATTGCAGCAACGTCCGACCAACCCTGCCTTCCGACGTCGACTCAGAAAGCGAAGCGAAGCAGACGGTATCCGCTTGGCTTCGGTTTCTAAAAACCGAAGTGGGGTCGCCGGCAATGCCGCGCGACCCCGGATAGTGCAATTACTTGATGTCGACCTTGGCGCCGGCTTCTTCAAGTTTTTTCTTTGCTGCTTCTGCGTCGGCCTTGTTCACGCCTTCCTTGACAGCCTTCGGGGCGCCGTCAACCAGGTCCTTCGCTTCCTTCAGGCCGAGGCCCGTCAGTTCGCGAACTGCCTTGATGACGTTGACCGTGTTTTCGCCGAAGCTGGTCAGGTGGACGGTGAATTCGGTTTGTTCTTCGACCACAGCGGCAGGGCCGGCGGCGGCCGGGCCGGCAACGGCGACGGCAGCGGCAGCGGAAACGCCGAACTTCTCTTCCATGGCCGAAATCAGGCCGGAGAGTTCGAGAACGGTCATCGACGAGATCTTCTCGAGAATTTCAGTTTGGACAGCAGACATGGTCAAGCTCCTGGAACGTAACGGTTAGAAATGGGGATAGGCAAAGGCGATATCAAGCAGCCTGCTTGCTGTCGCGAACGGCGGCCAGGGCGCGGACCAGCTTGGTCGGCACCTCGTTCATCGTGCGCACCAGCTTGACGATCGGCGCTTGCATGGTGCCGGCCAGCTTGGCCAGCAGCACTTCACGCGACGGCAGGGCGGCCAGTGCAACGATGTCCTTGGTGGACATCATCTGCCCGGGCATCGCACCACCGGCAATCACGAACTTCTCGTTGCCCTTGGCAAAGTCGCTCAGGACCTTGGCCACGGCGACGGGGTCGGACCCGATGCCGTACGCCAGCGGACCGACCATCTTGTCGGCCAGTCCAGCGAACGGGGTATCGGCGACCGCACGGCGCACCAGGGTGTTCTTCACAACCCGGAAATACACGCCGGAAGCCCGCGCCTTCGCGCGAAGCGATGTCATGTCGGCCACGGCCATGCCACGGTTCTCAACCATCACGATGGCTTGAGCTCCCGCGACCTGCTTCGCGACTTCCGCGACTACCGCTTGCTTCTCTTGCAGATTGAGACTCACGGTCATTTCTCCTTGATCGGCGCAACCGCGCGTGATTGCGCGGCTGTGCCCCCAAACACTTCGACGCCAGCAGCAGCGCTTCGGTGCATTGCGGTGACCATTCGTCCAGGAAATCCTGGTCGAGGGCACCATCTACGCCGGGTAAGTCGTCCTCGGCCGAAACACGCTGGACTGCATTGCCGCGCTTCGACTGGCTGACCCGATTGAGCTTGCGCCCCGGCGGTCTTTGACGGCACGCCGACGCCTTGCGGCCCCGACGTCCCTCAAAATTGGTTGAATTACTGTTGCGGCTGCGTCGCGAGCGACGACTGATCGATGCGGACACCCGCACCCATCGTCGACGACAGACTGATCTTGCGCATGTAGATGCCCTTGACACCCTGCGGGCGCGCCTTGTTCAGCGCGTCGATCAGTGCGACCAGATTGGTCTTCAATTGTTCCGGCGTGAACGACGCGCGGCCGATCGTGCATTGGACGATGCCGGCCTTGTCGGTGCGGTACTGCACCTGACCGGCCTTGGCATTCTTGACTGCCTGCACGACGTCAGCCGACACCGTGCCCACCTTCGGGTTCGGCATCAGGCCGCGCGGACCGAGGATCTGGCCCAGCTGGCCGACCACGCGCATCGCGTCCGGGGACGCGATCACGACGTCGAAGTCCATGAAGCCTTCCTTGATGCGGGCGGCCAGGTCTTCGAAGCCGACGATATCGGCGCCGGCAGCGGTGGCGGCGGCAGCCTTGTCGCCCTGGGCGAACACGGCCACGCGCACGGTCTTGCCCGTGCCCGACGGCAGCACGACCGAGCCGCGGACGGTCTGGTCGGACTTCTTCGCGTCGACGCCCAGG
>JANNYI010000096.1:0-3727 GCA_031410015.1 Betaproteobacteria bacterium
CCGTCGGCAAGAACCGATTGGGGGTCTGCACGAGAGCGACGTAGCGTTTCTGAATGCTATGTTCACTGAACAGTTTGTTGAGGCGGGAACGAACCGGCCCCGGTCGTGTGGCCAGAATCAGACCGCTCGTATCTCGATCGAGCCGGTGGGCCAGCACCAAGTCCGATCCGGCAAACGCCTGAAGCAACGACAGCAGATTCGGTGTTGTGTCGCTGCTCCGCGTGGCTTCGCTTCGAAGACCGGCCGGCTTGTCCAACACGAGGTACTCGCCCTCGTCGGCGAGGAGCCAACGACTGTCGAACTCGACGGGCCCCGACGGCTTCGCGTCGGGCGGCGCGTGGATCGACAATCGATCTCCCGGCTCGACCTTCCAGGAAGACATCCATACTGTTCTGGAGTTCACCCGCACGCGTCGAGTGGCGATCGCAGCATCGACGGCTGCTCTACCCCACTGCGGAAACGAATCGCGTATCGCGCGGTCGAGCCGAGACGTGGCGCCGCGCCACACGACCGAGACGTTGTCGCTGTCACAGTCGCCGGCAGCCATAGGCGAATTACGCGCTGAGTCGCTCCTCGAGCGCGTGGAGTTGGGCTCGCATTTCCGTCGGGAGTCGTTCCCCCAACTTGTCGAAGTGCGAGCTGATCGTCGGGAGTTCGGACTTCCAGGCCGTCGGGTCAACGGCAAGAGCTGTCTGCAGTTGTTCGTCGGTCAACGAAAGCCCCGAAACGTCTAGGGCCCCCGGCGCCGGAACGTAGCCGATCGGAGTCTCCACCGCCTGACCGACACCGTTCACCCGCTCGACGATCCACTTCAGCACCCGGCTGTTCTCGCCGTACCCCGGCCACACGAACTTGCCGTCCGGCGACTTTCGGAACCAGTTCACGAAGAAGATCTTCGGCAACTTCGATTGATCAGTGGACGTACCAATATCGAGCCAGTGCTTGATGTAGTCAGCCATGTTGTAGCCGCAGAACGGCAACATTGCGAACGGATCGAATCGAAGGTTTCCGACCGCGCCCGCCTGAGCGGCAGTGGTCTCCGACGCCACGGTCGCCCCCATGAACACGCCGTGCTCCCACGACATCGATTCAGTGACCAGCGGAACAACGGTGGCCCGACGTCCACCGAAGAGGATCGCCGAGATCGGGACACCGGCCGGATCCTCCCACTCAGGCGCAATCGAAGGACACTGCGAAGCCGGGACAGTGAAGCGAGCGTTCGGGTGGGCCGCCGGCGTCTCCGATTCCGGTGTCCACATGTTGCCCTTCCAATCGGTCGCTCGGGCCGGCGGATCAGACGTCATGCCTTCCCACCAGACGTCGCCGTCGTCGGTCAATGCCACGTTTGTGAACAAGGTGTTCGCGTGCAGCGACGCCATCGCGTTGGGGTTCGTGTCTTCGCCTGTTCCGGGAGCGACGCCGAAGAAGCCCGCCTCGGGGTTGATAGCGTACAACCGGCCGTCGGCCCCGAACTTCATCCAGCAGATGTCGTCGCCGACCGTCTCGACCTTCCAGCCAGGAATGGTGGGCTCGAGCATGGCCAGGTTCGTCTTGCCACAAGCAGAAGGGAACGCCGCAGCGATGTGGTGAACGGCGCCCTTGGGCGAGGTCAACTTGAGAATCAGCATGTGCTCGGCGAGCCAGCCCTCATCACGCGCCATCACCGAGGCGATGCGCAGCGCATAGCACTTCTTGCCGAGCAACGCGTTGCCGCCGTAGCCCGACCCGTACGACCAGATCTCGCGCGCTTCGGGGAAGTGCACGATGTATTTGTCGTCGTTGCACGGCCACACGACATCCTTGGCGCCGGGTGCGAGCGGGGCGCCAACAGAGTGCACGGCCGGCACGAAGAATCCGTCCTCGCCCATCGCTTCGAGTGCAGGCAGGCCCATCCGCGTCATCACGCGCATGGAGAGCGCGACGTAGGCGCTGTCGGTGATCTCCACGCCGAGCGCACTGATCGGCGAACCGATCGGGCCCATCGAGAACGCGCAGACATACATCGTGCGGCCACGCATGCAGCCGTCGAACAGGCCCAGGAGCTTGGCGCGCATTTCAGCCGGGTCGGTCCAGTTGTTGGTCGGACCGGCGTCGCCCTTGTCTTGTGAGCAGATGAAGGTGCGGCTCTCCACCCGCGCCACGTCGCGCGGATCGGAGGCGGCCCAGAACGAATTCGGGCGCTTCTTGGGGTCGAGGCGCTTGAGCGTGCCGGCGGCTTCCAGCTCCCGGGTCAGGCGGTCCCACTCCAGGTCGGAGCCGTCGCACCAGTGGACCCGGTCCGGCTTGGTCAGCGTCGCGATCTCGCGGACCCACGCGATGAGGCGCGCATGCTTTGTCGGAGCCCGGTCGAGACCAGGGATGCCCATATCTGTCACAGCCGGTTTTTCCCTTGCACCAGCGGCGACCCACGCAACAACGGCGCCGCCAGAACCGCGGAGGGTGTTCGTCTTCTTATCGTCCGCTGTCCCAATGAGACAAATCGGGGGGGAGCCGTCAACCCGCGACATTTGCCGGCGGCGCCTCCTTCCAAATTTGCCGCAGTCGGGAGCGTTAATTTGCGTCGGCGGGGCGTGAGGGGGGCTGGTTACGCGCCGGACTTGATCGGTACGGACGCGCATGCGCTTGTCGGCGGGTGGCGATGGAGGCGGTCTTGGACGGCAAGGTTGTGATGGTGACGGGCGCGTTCGGGGCGCTCGGGAGCGCGGTGATTCGGGTGGCGGCGGCGCGCGGCGCCCGGGTCGCGGCGCTGGACCAGTCGGCGGCGCCGGCGGCCGCGATCACGGCGGTCGGCCCCGGTGGGCTGGCGCTGGGCGGCGTGGACCTCACCGACGCCGGCGCGGCCGCAGCGGCGGTCACGCAGGTGGTCGACGCCCTCGGCGGGCTCGACGTTCTGGTGAACGTCGCCGGCGCGTTCCGGTTTGAACCGGTTGACGGCGGCAAGCCCGAAACCTGGGACCTCATGTACAAGGTCAACGTGACCACCGCCGTGAACGCGAGCCGCGCGGCGCTGCCGTTCCTGCTGAAAAGCGGCGGCGGGGCGATCGTCAACATCGGCGCCGGCGCGGCGCTCAAGGCCGGCGCCGGGATGGGCGCATACGCGGCGTCGAAGGCGGGCGTGCACCGGCTCACCGAAAGCCTCGCGGAAGAGCTGAAGGGGCGCGTGACGGTGAACGCCGTGCTGCCCTCCACCATCGACACGCCCGCCAACCGCCGCGACATGCCGGACGCGGACTTCTCCAAGTGGGTGGCGCCGGACGCGCTGGCGGAGGTGATCCTGTTTCTGGCGGAAGCGCGCGATGTGACGGGTGCGCTGATGCCGGTGTCGGGGCGGGTGTGATTTTCTAAGGCAGAACGCGCACCAGCACGATGGCGCCCGGCGATGTCGCCATCTGCAGGCGCCGGCCCGCCAGCACCACGCCGCCGGAAGACTGCACGCCCACCGCCGTCGCGCGCGTGTCGCCCGTCAGGTTGTAGGCCGCCATGCCATCGCCGCTGAATGTCGCATCGAGCGATCCTGCTGCGGAATACGCCGCGAGCGCCATCCGGTAGCTGCCGCTGGTCGTGCGCACAAAGCCCGCGCCGTAGATCCGCGACTTCGCGCGGGTCAGCGCGTTGATCGTGCCTTCCGATGTGGCGGGAAAGACGCTGGTCACCGTCGTCGCCGAACCTGCGGGCGTCATGCGGGTGAGCGCGAAGCGGTCGATGCCCGGACTGCCGGAGGCCGGCC
>JANNYI010000097.1:0-1703 GCA_031410015.1 Betaproteobacteria bacterium
CGACCCGCTTTGTGAATGCACCCCCCAAAAAACATCCAGGGGCCGGGGCGCGGGGCACCCCGCCCCGGGGCCGACGGGTCATCCTAGAACGGGATTTCGTCGTCGAGATCCTGGCTGAAGGTCTCGCGCGGGCCTTCCGCCACCCGCTTCTAGCCGCCACCGCCGCCGCCATAGCCGGACGACTGGTCCATGCTGTCGCCGCCGTAGTCGCTGCGGCCGCCGCCTTCGCTCTTGCCGTCGAGCATCTGCAGCTCGCCGCGGAACTTCTGCAGCACGATTTCGGTGGAATACTTCTCCACGCCGCTCTGGTCGGTCCATTTGCGGGTCTGCAGCTGGCCTTCGACGTAAACTTTCATGCCCTTTTTCAGATACTGCTCGGCGACCTTGGCGATCTGGTCATTGAAGATGACCACCCGGTGCCACTCGGTCTTTTCCTTGCGCTCGCCCGATTGCTTGTCGCGCCAGGATTCCGACGTCGCCACGCTCAGGTTGACCACCGGGTCGCCCGATCCGAGCTTGCGAATTTCCGGGTCTTTTCCGAGGTTTCCGATCAGGATGACCTTGTTCAGACTGCCCGCCATGCCACGCTCTCCTTAGCTTGCGGCCCGGGACTCGCCCGAAACCGCTTCCGAAATACCGAGACGGCGACCATTCACCGGCCAGTTCCGAGCCTTCCTCCAACCCCTGCCGGGCCTTCGCGGCGGGATTATGTTCTAGTTATGTTCTCACAAAAGGAATCGGTCCACAAGGTTAACGTGCTCGCCCGCCCGGTGAAATAAGGTTTGGGACATGCGGAATGGGAGAACCCACCCTCCACCTCTTTCCCTCCCCTCGATGGGGAGGGAGGAGAGCCGGCATGCCCGGCCGCATGCGTGTTCTGAGAAGCCGGCATTCCGGTTCAAACGCCGAAAAGCGACGTTTTGAGCAGATGACACCCGCGCACATGACAGTTCTGAGACGACCCGCCCTTCCGCTGTCGTCTTCCCGGCGACAGGGGAACGCATGCCACACATTCAGCGTGTTGAGCCGCGCGCCGCGCGCGCTACATATGAGCCTTCGCCCGAAGGGCTGGCCGGGCTACGCCCCGGTGGTTGACCGCAGAACGCACGCCCGGCCCCGCGTCGGAACCGAAGGACACCGATGAGCGACGGGCTGACACACATCCGCGTGCGGGGCGCACGCGAGCACAATCTGAAGGACGTCAGCGTGGACATCCCGCGGGGCAAGCTGGTCGTGATGACCGGCCTGTCCGGCTCGGGCAAATCCTCGCTAGCGTTCGACACGATCTATGCCGAGGGCCAGCGCCGGTACGTGGAGTCGCTGTCGGCGTACGCGCGCCAGTTCCTGGAGCTGATGCAGAAGCCGGACGTGGACTCCATCGAGGGCCTCTCGCCGGCGATTTCCATCGAGCAGAAGACCACCTCGCGCAACCCGCGCTCCACCGTCGGCACCGTGACCGAGATCTACGACTACATGCGCCTGCTGTGGGCGCGCGTCGGCGTACCCTATTCGCCCGCGACCGGCCTGCCGATCGAAGCAATGCAGCCGGCGCAGATGGTCGACCAGCTGATGGCGCTGCCGGAAGGGACACGCCTCTTCCTGCTCGCGCCGATCGTGCGCGACCGGAAGGGCGAATACAAAAAGGAACTGGCGGAGCTGCTGAAAAAGGGCTTCCAGCGCGCCAAGATCGACGGCGAGTATTA
>JANNYI010000098.1:0-11311 GCA_031410015.1 Betaproteobacteria bacterium
CGGCGGCCGCCGCCGGAGCCAGCGACCCGTCATGGTCTTCCGTGTACCAACGTTACCAACAACCGCGGCGATGAGACCGTCCTGCGTCACTCTGAGATAATCGCCGGCCGGCGTGGACGGGTTGTCCACGGCGCCGGCCAGGATAAAAAAACAATGCCGAATCCTTCCCTGGTCCGCGGAACCCTGTTCTGCACGGTGGCGCTGTTCGCGGCGGCCTGTGCGGCGCCGGGCGTGCCGCCCGAGTCGCCATCGCTGGCGCGCTCCGCGTTGAATCGCGGCGGCGGCAGCATGTCGCCGGCGCTGGCCGATGCCGCGGCCCGCGCGCAGACGCCCGCCGAACAGCAAACCCCCGCCTCGGACAAGGCCAGCCTGTTCCGGGGCAGCGGTGTCGTCGTCAAGGGCATCCAGCCGGGAGGCGCGCTGCCGCCCGGTCCGGTCATGCAGACGCCCGGAGGCGGGGTGGTGCTCAACTTCGAGGGCGCCGACCTGCGCGAGGTGGTGCGCAACATCCTGGGCGACATCCTCAACGAGAACTACACGATCGACCCGTCGGTGGGCGGCACGGTCACCATTCGCACATCCACCGGCATCCCGCGCGAGGCGCTGCCCGCAACGCTCGAAACGCTGTTGCGGCAGAACGGCGCCACGATGATCAAGAACGGCGGGCTCTACCTGGTGGTGCCCTCGGCCGCCGCCGTGCGCGGCAACATCACCCCGCAGCTTGGCAATTCGGCGCGTGCGCTGCCGCCGGGATTCTCCGTGCAGATCGTGCCGCTGCGCTACGTCGGCGTCCGGGAGATGCTGCGGCTGATCGAGCCGTTTGCCAAGGATGCGCAGGCGGTGCGCCCCGATGAGTTGCGCAACCTGCTGGTGCTGTCCGGCACCGAGCGCGAACTGAAAAACCTGATGGACACGATCGACATGTTCGACATCGACTGGATGGCGGGCATGTCGGCAGGGCTCTTCACGCTCAAGAATTCGGACGTGAAGACGGTGATGACGGAACTGGAGAAGGTGCTGGGCGACCGCAACCTCTCCCCGCTCACCGGCATCCTGCGCATCGTGCCCATCGAGCGCATGAACGCGCTGCTGGTGATCACCCCGCAGCCCGCGTACCTCGAGGAAGCGAAGAAGTGGGTTGAGCGGCTCGACCGCAGCAGCGATACCGGCGGTGGCCTGCAGCTCTATGTCTACAACCTGCAGAACACCCGCGCCGAGCGGCTGGCGCCGTTGCTGCAGCAGGCCTTCACCGGCCGCGTGACGCAGCCGGTGGCTGGCGCGCCGCCGACGCTGGCCCCGGGAACGCCGGCTGGCACCATCGTCAATCCGCCGACCTTCCAGGCGCAGCCCCAGGTACCGGTGGCCAACCCTGGCGGCGCGACGCCTGGCGCCGTGGCCGGCGCGGTTGCCGCCGGCGTGGCGGCCGGCCGCGCCGCCGGCGCGGCGGGCGATGGCACCGGCATCGTGCGCAACCTGCAGGTGGTGGCCGACAAGGACAACAACACGCTGCTGATCATCGCCACGCCGGCCGAATTTTCGGTGATCGAGGCGGCGCTCAAAAAGCTGGATATCCCGCAGCGGCAGGTATTGATCGAGGTCACCATCGCCGAGGTCACGCTCACCGATCAGCTGCAGTTCGGCGTGGAGTGGCTGTTCAAAGGGGGCGCGCCGTCGGGGCGCGGCGCCGGTGGCCTCATTCTGCCGCCGGTCTCGTCCGGCGGCACGAGTTCGGGCGGATTCAATCCGGGCGCGCCGGCGGTGCCGGGCGTGGGGTTGGCGCTCGCGCGGGGCTTCTCCTACATCATCCAGAACGCTGCGTTTCCCGGTGGCATTGCGGCCGTGCTGAGCCTGCTCGACCAGTACGGCAGCACCAAGGTCGTGGCCAATCCCCACATCGCGGCGCTCGACAACCAGAAGGCCACCATCAAGGCCGGCAACCGGATTCCGGTCAACCAGCAGACGCTGGTTGGCGGCACCACCAACGCCGTCACCACGACGTCGCAGTACATCGACACCGGGGTGCTGCTGCAGGTGACGCCGCACATCAACGCCGGCGGCCTCGTGACACTCGACGTCCAGGCCGAGGTATCCAATCCCGGCACGCCCGCCAACGTCGGCGATGCGCCCCCCATCAACACGCGGTCGGTGCAGACCTACGTGGGCGTGCAGAGCGGACAGACGATGGTGATGGGCGGCCTGATCGGTGACACGCGTTCCAACGATTCGGAAGGCCTGCCGTGGATATCGCGCATCCCGATCATCGGCGGCCTCTTCGGCAACCAGACGCTGAAGAACAACCGGACCGAGCTCGTCCTGTTCATCACGCCGCGGGTGGTCGAGAACTCGACCGACATCGCCGGCGCCATCGAAGACCTGCGCCGCAAGATGGACAACCTCGACCGGCTCTTCCCGTACGTCAAGCCGTTTCCCGATCTGGTGTTCCCGCCGCCGCCCGTCGTGCCGACGCAGATGCCGATCCCGCAGATCAAATGAAAGAAGACTGATGTTTTTGGAACGATTTTCACGTGTTTCGCAGATTTCGCGGCATTTCGTCGCTGTTTCCCGACAGGGCTGTCGGGCTGTGGCGACATTGGCCCTGGTCGGACTGGTCGGCTGCGCCACCTCCGGGGGCGGCTCCATGGGCCCGGCACCCACCACGCCGGAGGCCCGGCAGGCGCTGGTCACCGAGCGGGCCGACGCCCGCTGGGCGGCTCTCATCAAGGGCGATCTCGACGGTGCGTACGGCTATATGAGCCCCGCCTCCAGAGAAGTGTTGTCACTCGACAAATACAAGACGACAATAAGGCGCGGTGGGTTCCGGGAAGCCAAGGTGGACTCGGTCGCCTGCGATGGAGATGCCTGCAAGGTGCGGTTGCTTCTCACCTATGATCATCGGCAAATGAAGGGGATCACCACTCCGATCGTTGAATCCTGGATCGTCGATGGTAGGCAAGCCTGGTATGTGAACTAAATTGTATGATTTGCCGCATTGTGTCGTCGCTTTGAGACGTTGTAGAAAATCCACAGGTCAACCGTCGGGGCGAACACCATTGTTTGTCAAAAGGGGCTGGCTGTAATAACATTCGCGTGCTGTTGGTTCTAAAGTGATCACTTTAAAACGGCACTCAATCAGGAGTCATTACCAACTATGAATACGTTCAAACAGAAATCGCTGTACGCCGTTGTGGCTGGCCTGAGCGCGCTTGGCGCGACCGGTGCCGCCCAAGCGGTGTCAGTCAACCACGATGGTCTGGGCCAAGCCCTGATCTACCCGTACTACACGGTTCGCGAACCCAAGGTTGGCGCCTCGTACAACTCGCTGCTGTCGGTCGTCAACTCGACTGGCTCGGCGAAGGCAGTCAAGGTCCGCTTCCTGGAAGGCAAGAACAGCCGCGAAGTACTTGACTTCAACTTGTACCTGTCGGCCAAGGACGTCTGGACTGCCGCCATCATCCCGACCACGGATGGCGCTGGCATCTTCACGGCTGACACGTCCTGCACCACGCCGAAGGTCTCGACCAGCTCGTCGGCACCGACCGGCTTCGTCAATTTCGCCTACACGGGAAGCAATGACGACAAGGCTGGCACGTCGCTCGACCGCACCCGTGAGGGCTATGTCGAAATCATCGAAATGGGCAACGTCATCGGCGCCACCGCCACTGCTGTGACCCACGTTTCGGGTGTCCCGGCTTGCTCGCCCCTGGGCGGCGCGTCGGCTGACACGGTTGCCGGCAACGGCGGCCTGTTCGGCAGCATGACGATGATCAACGTGCTTCGCGGTGAAGACTTCGCAGTCGACGCAACGGCGCTGGACGGCTTCTCGTCCACCCCGCTGTGGAACTCTGCCGGTTCGATCCTCCCGAACCTCGCCAACGTCAACCCGAAGACCTCGGTTGTTGTTGGTGGCTCGACGGTGTACATCACCGACTGGTCGGCGTCGACGAACCCGGTTGATCCGGTCTCGGCCGTGCTGATGCACAACAACGTGTTCAACGAGTTCGTTCTGGACGCCAACACCAAGTCGGGTACCGACTGGGTCGTCACGTTCCCGACGAAGGCGTTCTACTACTCGGGCTTGACGGTCACCAAGCTGTTCGAAAGCAACTTCGGCGCCTCTGGTGCGTGCGACTCGGTAGCACTGGTGCAGTACGACCGCGAAGAGCGCACCATCGTGTCGCAAACGTCGTTCTCGCCGCCGCCGCCCACGCAGACCGATTCGATCTGCTGGGAAGCCAACGTGATCACGTTCAACAACACGAACGTGCTCGGCTCGAAGAACATTTCGAACATCCCGACGACGTTCTCCAACGGTTGGGTGGCGATGAGCTTCATCGCTGGCGCGCCGAAGCATCAACTGGTTGCCTCTGGTGGCACGGGCACGACGACCTTCAACACGAAGACCGGCGTGCAAGGCTCCCTGGCATCGGCAACGTTCGCTGGCCTGCCGCTCGTCGGCTTCGCCGCGATCACGTTCGAAAACGAGACGCTTCCTGGCGCCTCGGGCCCGATCCAGTCGAACTACGGTGGCAACCTGAATCACAAGGTTACGACCAGCGTCAAGTAATCGCTGTAGCTTCAGTTGTATCAGGGGCGAGGAGCAATCCTCGCCCCTTTTTCTTCCTGAAGGCGCGAATGGCACGCTGCCCGAACCGACGATGAAAACTCAATTCCAGAACTTCCTTGCTGCCGGCATCGTGCTGCTCACCGCTGCACTGTCAGCACCGACGGTCGCGAACGCGCAAGCCGCGGGCGACACGGTCCTCATGTCCAACAGTGTGGCCAAGGTCACACGTGCCGAATTCGACGTTGAACTGCAGCGCCTGCCCGCCGATCTGCGGGCAGGCTTTGCCAACAGCGCACGCCGCGTCAACGATCTTCTGGTGCGGATGCTGTTGCAAAAGTCGCTGGCCGCGCGGGCACGCAGCGCCAAGCTCGATGCGGCGCCGGACAATGCACTGCGCATCCAGCTCGAAATCGACCGCCTGCTGGGTCAGATCTACATCGAAAAGGTCGAAGCCGACGCGGCCGCCGAGTTCGAGGCCACGAAGTCCCGCTTCGAGGCGCGTGCGCGCGAGATCTATCTCACCGACAAGGCGAGGTTTACGCGCCCGGAACAACTCGAGGCCACGCATATCCTGTTCGACACCAAGAAGCGCAGCGCCGACGATGCGAAGAAGCTCGCGGTCGCCACGCGCGCGCGCATCGTTGCCGGCGCGGACATGGGCACGCTCGCCAGGGAGTTGTCCGACGACCCGTCGGGACAGATCAACAACGGCAAACTCGACTGGTTCGCCAGCAAGGAAATGGACCCGGCCTTTGCCGCCACCGCCTTTGCCCTGAAGAATCCGGGGGACTTGAGCGAACCGGTGCAATCGCAATTCGGCTGGCACGTGATCCGGCTGGATGCGCGGCGACCGGCAATGGTGCCTCCGTTCGCCGAGGTTCGGGATGCCGTGATGGCAGAACAGAAGAAGCGCTTCGTCGACGAACATCGCGAAGACGCAATCACGGCGGTGCGCAAGGATGCCCAGATGCAGGTCAACCGCGAGGCCGTGGACGCGCTCACGCCGCGCGTCGACGTCGAAGCGGCCAAGCGCGCTGCGGGCGCCCCCCCGGGCTCGCCGGCACCTGCCCCCAGTCCGGCGCCGCGGTAGCGGTCGGCCTCTCCCGCATGCACGGTGCCGACCGTATGACGCAGCCGTCTGCCCCTGCTGGCGGCAACGTGATTCCGGCCCCCTCGGCCACTGTGCGCGACCGGGCGCTGTTCTTCAATTTCTTCCGGCGCGAACTCAACACCCGCTATCTCGGCAGCGTGTCCGGGTTTGCGTGGGCGTTCGTGCATCCGTTGGTGTTGCTGGTCGTCTATCACTTCGTCTTCACCACCATCTTCAAGACCAAGGGCTTCGGCAGCGAGAGTTTCCTGTCGTTCGTCGCCGTGGCGCTGTGGCCGTGGCTGGCCGCGCAGGAAGGCATCCAGCGCGCCGCCACCAGCCTCGCCGGCTATGCCGGGCTGATCCGCAAGGTTGCCTTTCCGCACGAGCTCGTGATCTACGCATCCGTCGCTGCGACGCTCACCTTGCAGCTTGCCGGCTATCTCGTCGTGCTGCTGGCACTCGTCGTGTTCGGCGAACCGATCCATCTCGAGGGTCTGCTGCTGGCACTCCCGCTGTGGGTGGTGATGGCCATCGGCATCATCGGCTTCGCCTTGTTCTTCGCGGCGCTGCAGGTCTTCGTCCGCGACGTCGAGCATGTGCTGATGCCGGCGCTGATGATCCTGATGTACCTCACCCCGATCCTCTACCCGCTGACGCTGGTGCCGGAAGTGATGCGGCCGTGGGTGGCAGCCAACCCGTTCAGCTGGATTGTGGGCAGGCTGCGCGACGCGCTGCTCCAGGGCAAGCTCGCGCTCGAATGGGGCGATGCGGTTGCCGTGCTGGTGGCACTTGCCATCTTCTTCGCCGGCCGCTGGGTGTTTCGGCGTCTCTCACCATACTTCGAGGACTTCGTATGAGCGCGCCGCTGCTCTCGCTCGAAGGCGTGGGCAAGGACTATGCGAAGGTGGAGTCGCGAGGCGGGCAGCTGCGACTCGTGTGGGACTTGTTGCGTGGGCACGGCGCCGCCCACGTGTTCCGCGCGCTCGACGATGTCAGCTTCACCCTGCAGCGGGGGCAGTCGCTGGGCATCGTCGGTGAAAATGGCGCCGGCAAGTCCACGCTGCTGAAGGTCGTGGCCGGGGTGATCGCTCCCACCCGGGGCCGGGTGCAGGTCAACGGCCGCGTGGGCGCGCTGCTCGAACTGGGTTCCGGCTTTCACCCGGACTACACGGGGCTGGCCAACATCGAGCTGTCGGCGGCGCTGCTGGGCCTGTCGCCGCGCGAGATCGCCGGGAAGCGCGAGGAGATCGTCGCCTTCGCCGATATCGGCGACCACATCAACGATCCGATCAAGAACTACTCGTCGGGCATGGTGGTGCGGCTTGGCTTTGCCGTCGCCACCGCGTTGCGGCCGGACATCCTCATCACCGACGAAGTGCTCGCGGTCGGCGACGAGTCGTTCCAGAAGAAGTGCATCGCCTGGATGGAGGACTACCTCTCCGGCGGCGGCACCTTGCTCCTGTGTTCGCACAGCATGTATCACATCCAGAAACTGTGCCGCCACGCGATCTGGCTGCGCAACGGCCAGGTCGTCCGCGACGGCGCCGCCATGGACGTGACGCAGGCCTATCTGGCCTTCCACGAGGAAAAGTCCGCGCAGGCCAAGCAGCCGATGGCCGCCGCCGTCGCCCACGCGGCCGGCATCTACGCCGTGCAGAGCCTGACCATCGAGCCGTCGGGATCGCTCTCGCAGGGTGAGACGCTCGCCGTTCGCGGCGAGATCTTTTCACCGGACGGCCGGGCACCGGTGGTGCTGCTGGGCATTGTCCGCGCCGACGGCACGCCGGTGTATGGCGTGGCCAGCGACATGGAAGGGGTGGCCTTGCTGCCGTTGCCGGGCAACCGGTTTGCATTCGGTCTCACGTTGCCCGGATTGCAGCTGCTGCCGGGCAAGTACGTGGTGCGCGCGCACGCGATGGACCCCGAAGGCGTGCGCCTGTTCGACAATGTGGAGCGCCCCTTTGTCGTCAGCGGGGCGTCCCGCGAAATGGGATTCGTCCGCCTCCCGCATCGCTGGCACGATCCGGGTTGACGCAGGCGGCGATGGCGCCGGCCGGCGCGCGGGCCGCCTTCGGCTAAAATCGCGTCACGCGGGACGGTGTGCCCGCGACTGCGCCTACAGCCATGCAAAAACCCCTCGAATTCACCGGCGAACGCTTCGTCCCGGGCATCCCCGGGGAAATCGCGCACGAGCATTGGCATCGCTACGCGTTCGCGCGGCGTTTCGTCGCCGGCAAGCGGGTGCTCGATGTCGCCAGTGGCGAGGGCTACGGCAGCATGCTGCTGGCGGCGGCGGCGGGCAACGTGATTGGTGTCGATGTCGATCCTGCGGCGGTGGCGCATGCGCGAACCACGTATGCGCGGCAGGCCAACGTCCGGTTCGAGTGCGGGTCGGCCGCAGCACTTCCACTCCCTGATGCATCGATCGATGCGGTCGTATCCTTCGAGACGATCGAACACCTGCCGCAGGCGATGCAGCCGGCGATGCTCGCGGAGATCGCGCGCGTGCTGAGGCCCGAAGGCATTCTCGTCCTGTCCGCCCCCAATCCGGCCGAGTATTCCGACGCGCGCGGGTACCGCAATCCGTTTCACCTGCACGAGCCCACGCGCGACGAACTGGATGCCATGCTTGCCGGCGCGTTCCCAACACGGCGCTGGTTCCGGCAGCGGCGATACTTCGGATCCGCGCTGTGGAGCGAACAGGCGGCCACCGGCGTGGAGACCTTCGCGGGCGACGATGCCCACGTCGAGACCGCCACGCCGCCGCCGGCGATGTACTTCGTCGTCATCGCGGCGCGTGCTGCTGCGATGGACATTCCCGCTGCTCCGGGACTCTCGCTGTTCTCCGATCCCGCTGAAATCGAGCTCGCGCGACTCGACGGCCGCGCGGCCGATGTGCTGCGCCTCGACGGATTGCTGCGCGAACGCGATGCCGCGCTCGATCGCCAGACCACCCACATCCGGCATCTGGAGGATCTGGTCGAGGTGCGCGAGCGCATCGTCGTCGAGCGGGATGCGCAGCTGGATGCCGCGACCCGGGCGCAGGAAGCATTGATTGCCGAGCGCGAGCAGGCCGCGCACCAGCGCGACATGCTGGCGCTCGAGCGGGACACGCTGGCCGGCGAACGCGCCGCGGCCACGCGCGCCCGCGACAGCGCCAACGAAGCGCTGGGTTCGGCGCGGCAGGCGGTGGACGCGTTGGAGGAAGAGCGCCTCCGCCTGGAACGCGCGCTGGCGGCGCAGGAGCGCCTGATCGCCTATCGACAGAGCGTTCGCGGCTGGCTGGCCCTGCCGTGGATGCGGTTCAAGCTCTGGTGGCAGCACAGGCGCGGGTCGTGAACACGCCGTTCCCGCACTACGTCATCGATGTGGTCGTGCCGGTGTACAACGCGCCGGATGACGTCCGCCTTTGCATCGCCAGCGTGCTCGCAAACCTGCGGCCCGACGTGCGCGTCGTGCTCATCGACGACGCATCGCCGCATCCCGGCGTGGCTGCATTCTTCGCGGAAATGGAACAGCGCGCGCATCCGCAGGTGGTGCTGCTGCGCAACGACGTCAACCTCGGCTTCACCGGCACGGCCAACCGTGGGATGAGCCTGTCGCGCGCCGACGTGATCCTGCTCAACTCCGACACGATCGTCACCACGGGGTGGCTCGATGCGCTGATGCACTGCGCCGCCACCGACGCGCGCATCGGCACGATCACGCCGTTTTCCAACAACGCCGAGATCTGCTCCTTCCCCGACTTCTGCGTCGCCAACGCATGGCCCGCCGACGGCGATGCGGATCGGGTCGCTGCTGCGATGGCAGAGGCAGCCGTGCCGTCCTATCCCGACCTGCCCACCGGTGTGGGCTTCTGCATGTTCGTCCGGCGGGCGCTGCTCGATGCGATCGGCGCTTTCGATCCTGCCTTTGGCCTGGGCTACGGCGAGGAAAACGACTTCTGTCTTCGCGCAGCTGCCGCGGGCTGGCGCAACGTGCTCGCCGACAATGCATTTGTCGTGCATACGGGAGGGCGCTCCTTCGAAGGGCAGAAGGCCTGGCTCGGTCCACGCAACATGGCGCTGCTGCTCGAGCGGCATCCGCACTATCTCGACATGGTGCACGCGTACATCGCGGCCGACCCGCTGCGTCCGCTGCGTGCCGCGGCCGCGCTGCGGCTGGCCGTCGCGACGTCCCCCGAGCGCGGCGTGCTGCATGTGATCCATCACCACGGCGGTGGCACCGAGACGCATGTGCGCGCGTTGATCCACGCCTCGCGGGATCGCTGGCGGCATTACCTCGCGATAGCGGTCGGCGACTACTGGCAGGTGGAGGAGCATCGCCCGGACGGCGAAACCGTCACCTTCGATTTCCTGCGCAATCCGCATGAACCATGGCGCGAATTCGTCGGCGGCATTTGCGCCACCTTCGGGGTCGCGCTGATGCACCTGCACAACATCTCCGCCTGCCGCGACGGCATCCTCACGGCCCTCGAGGATCCGCCGGTGCCCTTCGGCTACACGGTGCACGACCTCAACTTTGCCTGCCCCACGATCACGTTTCTGGACGCCACCGGCTTCTTCTGCGGCGCGCAGACCGATCCGGCCGTCTGCAGCCGCTGCCTTGCCGCGCAACCGCCTTTCGTCGATGTGGACATCGTCGATTGGCGCGCGCGGCATCACGCACTGCTGGCGCGCGCGTCCTTTCGCATCGCCCCGTCGCAATGGGTTGCGGTGATGCTGCACCGCTATTTTCCGGATTGCGCGGCCACAGTGATCGCGCACGGCGCGCCCGAAGTCGAACCCGCTGCGTTGGCGTTGCCGCCGCTGGCGGTTCCCGACGACGGTATTCCCACGGTGGCGCTGCTGGGCGCGATCGGACCGGACAAGGGCGCCCGGCGTATCGAGCGCCTCGTCGCGCTGGCGCGCGAGCGCAGCGCACCGATTCGATTCGTGCTGATCGGCTACATGGATGTCGAGCACGGGCCGATGCAGTCGGCCGACGCCCGGTTCACCGTGCATGGCCGCTACGCTGCGTCGGCACTGCCGGGACTTCTCGATCACTACCGGGTGGCACTGGTCCTGTTTCCGTCGGCGGGGCCGGAGACCTTCAGCTATACGTTGACAGAGGCGTGGAGCGCTGGCCGCCCGGCAATGGTTCCACCGATCGGTGCGCTTGCCGAGCGGGTGCAATCCAGCGGCGCGGGCGTAGTGCTGACGGATATGGAATGGCGAGACGAAGCGCAGATGCTCGATCGCCTCATCGCGGTGCTTGGCGCTGATGGTCGCGCGCAACTCGCGGCGATGGCCACCCGCGCCGGGGCGCTGCCGCATGCCACGATCGATTCCATGACCCGGCAGACGTTTGCGCTCTATGCCGACGCGATCGCGTCGGTGCCGCGCGCCACATCCGGCGAGGATGTCTTCGAGCCTGGCCGCATGCGGGCGGCGCTTCGCTATGTGGCATGGCAACCACCTGTCCTTGCACGCGCGCCGGCGCCTGCCGTGCGCCGCAGCTGGGCCGAGCGAGTGGCGCAGGCGGCGCTGGCGCGGCGCCATACGCTGGCCGGTCGCGTGCTGGCGCGGTGCGCGCCTGCGCCGCTGCTGGCGGCGCTGCGCTCGCGCCTCAAGCCATGACCACCGCGACCATGACCGCGTGGGTGGCGCGCGGCCGCG
>JANNYI010000099.1:0-19915 GCA_031410015.1 Betaproteobacteria bacterium
AGCTCGTCAGGATCTTTTCGAACACCGGTGACGTGTCTGCAATCGAGCTCGATATCGCCGACAGCACTTCACCCGATGCACGCTGCTGTTCGAGCGCCTCCTTCGTCTGGTTGAAGAGTCTGACGTTGTCGATGGCGATCGCCGCCTGCCGCGCAAACGTCTGCACCAGCGCAACCTGGTCGGGCGCGAACAATCCAGGATCATGGCTCGCGAGCACGATGGCGCCGTAGGCGCCGCCCTCGCGCATCAGCGGAACCGACAGCACGGCACGGCAATTGAACTGGGTCATGTTCTCCGCAGCACCTGCGAACTCGTCGCCAAGCAGCAGCGCGATGTCGGCGATGTGGATCGTTTCGCGGTCGATCGCCGCGCGACCCGAGATCGACGAACGGTCGAGCGGAACCGGCGTGGTGCGCTGCGGCCCGGCGCCTTCGTTCCGCTTGCCGACCCCGTATTCGGACGCCGGCAGAAGCCAGGCGCCATCGATCAGCATGATGCGCGCGAACGGTGCATGGCAAAGGTGCGCCGCCCGCTCGGCCACGGCGTCCAGTACCGGCTTCACGTCGGTCGGGGAGCTTGAAATGACCCGCAGAATTTCACTGATCGCAGTCTGCTGCTCGAGTGAATCTTGCAACTCCTGCGTGCGCGCCTCGACCTTGCGTTCGAGGCCCGCATACGATTCCTTCAATTGCCCCGACATGCGATTGAAGCGTTCAGCGAGCGCCTCCAGTTCGTCGCCGGTGCGCACGTCGATGGTCTGTTCGAGGTTGCCCTCGCCGATGCGCTGCGCACCTTCCGACAGCGTGCGAATCGGTCGCACCATCCCGCGCGCCAGTGCCAGCGCCCCCAGCGCGGAAATCACGAGGCCCACCAGCAGCAGCAAGCCGGTGCGAAGTATGGAGGCGTTGAGCTTGGCGTAGACCTCGGACACCGGCTGTTCGATGAACACATTCCAGCCCAGCGATTCGATCGGCGCCACGGAGGTGAGGATCGGCGTCCCCGCGAGATCGCGCGACAGCATCGCGGGTTCGACCGTGCCTTGCGCGGCAATGGCCGCCTGCACATGGGCGAGATCCGAAAGATTGGTCTTGCGCAGGACCAGCCCGATGTCCGGGTCGGCGACGAGAAAGCCGCTGCGGTCGACGACGTAGGCCTTGCCCTTGTCGCCGATCTTGATCCGCGACACGACGTCCCAGATGAACTTGAGATTGACTTCGGCAATCGTCACCGGCCCGCTGTCGTTACCCGACCGGATCCCGATCGTCATGTAGGGCTCGGTCTCCTTGCGGAAGTACACCGGCCCGACAAAGGGCTTGCCGCGCCGGGCGCCCTTGAAGGCCGGTTCCTGCGAGCGGTCCTTGCCCGAACCCATGACATCCATGCCAAGCCGCGACACCGCCACCTGCTCGCGGCCGGTTCCGTCGAGCTGCGTGATGTCGGTCACTTCGGGCACCTGCCGCAGGAGCTTCAGGAATTCGATCCGGCGCAGTTCGACGTCGCCCGCATCGAGCTGCGGCAGCGCGGCGTACGCGAGTTGCTGTTCGATCTGCTGAATGTACTGCTCGATGCGCGATGCCGCGGCGATTGCCTTCTCGCGCTGCAGGTCGCCCAGCGCGGACTTGTGTTCCTGGTACGAAAAGTAGACGCTGATCGCACCCGAGGCGAGCAAGGCACCGCTGACCAGCGTGAGAATCAGCAGCAGGTATTTTCGGAACAGCCGGCCATGGCGCGAACCGCGAGAGGAAGTGCTCGTCGCGACCGTGGCCGACGTTGCGTCGGACCGCGCCGGCCCGCTGCTAGCATTGTTGCCGTTACGCATCACTTGATGACCTCATCCGCACGCAACCGCACCGACTGCGGGATCGTCAGGCCCACGGCCGCGGCAGTCGTCGCATTCACCGATAGCTTATAGGTTGTCGGGCGTTCGACGGGAAGTTCGGCAGGCTTGGACCCGCCCAGGATGCGATGGACGTAGTACGCCGCACGCCGGGCCGGTGCCTCCAGGTCGGTGGAGAGGGAGACGAGCCCCCCGCCGGGAGCGACTCGCGGGCCCGGCGAGGCCAATGGCAAGCGGCGCCCGGCAGCCCACTTGATGATCTTCTGGCGAACCTCATCGTTGGCGGTGAGCGCAGGGTCACCGGTCAGCAGGATCGCGTTGGCGCGTCCTGCGGCGATGGCGGCGAAGGCCTGCGGCAGGTCGGCAACACTGCGGATTTCGATGCCGATCAGGGTCATGCCGGCTTGTACGGCCGCCGCTGCGAGCACGCCGGGGTAGCCGTGGAAATCGTAGTTGTCCGGATTGAACAGCACCGCCACGCGCGAACTGCGCGGGTCCAGTTCCCGCAGCAACTGGAGGCACTTCTCATCCTGCCCGATGGTGTTCGCCGTGGTACCCGTCACATTGCCGGTGGGCCGTGCCAGGTTGCCCGCCAGCCGGGTCAGCGTCACCTCGCCCGCCGGGCCGACGACGATCGGGATCGCGGTCGTCGCCCGGGCGAGGGCATCGGCACTCCAGCCGGTGTGCGTCCAGATGACGTCCGGGCGCAAGGCGACGAGTTCCGTCGCCAGGGCGGGGATTCGACCGGAGTCACCGTCGGCAAACCGGTATTCATAGGCGACATTGCGGCCCTCGACGTAGCCGAGGTCGCGCATGCCTTCGATGAAGTAGCACACGGTCCTGCGGGGCTGGTCGGGTCCGCAGCCAGCTATCGGCGCGTTAGGCGAAAGGATGCCGACTTTCGGTAATCTGGCCGGTTGTTGTGACCAGGCGCGCTTAGGTACCAGCGGGGTTGCGGCAACAAGCGCAAGAAAGTGACGCCGGTTGGTCACCGGATCACCTCGTCCGCGCGCAGCAGCAGCGATTGCGGGATCGTGAGGCCGAGTGACTTCGCGGTCTTCAGATTGATCACCAGTTCGAACTTGGTGGGCTGCTCCACCGGCAGGCTCGCCGGGGCCGCGCCCTTGAGGATCTTGTCGACATAGGTCGCGGCGCGTCGATAATTGTCCTCGAAGTTCGGTCCATAGGCGAGGAGGCCGCCGGCCGCCGCGAACTCCCGCCTCCCGTAGACCGCAGGCAGGTGCTGTTTGGCTGCCAGTTGTGCAACTTGCGCGAGCTGGCTGCCGAATACCGGATCGGAGAGCACAAGCAGCGCCTCGGCACGCTGCGGCGCAAGCCTGGATAGAGCACTCGCCAATTGGTCTGGCTGGCGCACCTCCACCAATTGAAGTTCGATGGACAGCACCCGTGCCGTTTCCACCACGCCATTCAACACGCCCCGAGCGATGGGACTGCCTGGGTTGTACATCACGGCAACACGCGTGATTCGCGGTGCCACCGACTTCAGCAACTCGAGCTGTTTGGCGCCGAGTTCCGCCTGCAGATTCGACATTCCTGTTGCGTTTCCGCCTGGTCGAGCCAGACTGGCCACCAGTCCGGCTCCTACTGGGTCGCCCACCAGCGCGAACACGATCGGCACCGTCGTCGTTTCTGCCTTGACGTGCTTCGCCGAGACACTGCCCCCGACCACGATGACGTCGACCGGGAGGCGGATGAGTTCGCGTGCCAGCGCGGGAACCCGGTCCAGCATGCCGCGCGTAGACCGGAACTCGATGATGACGTTCTGGCCTTCGCGATAGCCGAGGTCGCGCAACCCTTGCCGGAACGCCACGAGAAAAGGATCGGTGTCCGAGCGCTCGCCTATCACTCCGATGCGGTGAACCTTCGCTGGCTGCTGGGCCAGGCCGGCGAAGGGCGCGACGAATAAGCTGCCGGTCAGCGCGCCAATGAACGCGCGCCGATCCATCATTGGATCACCTCGTCCGCGCGCAGCAGCAGCGATTGCGGGATCGTGAGGCCGAGTGACTTCGCGGTCTTCAGATTGACCACCAGTTCAAACTTGGTGGGCTGCTCCACCGGCAGGCTCGCCGGGGCCGCCCCCTTGAGAATCTTGTCGACATAGGTCGCGGCGCGGCCGGTCATGTCGTTGATGCTTGGGCCGTAGGACATGAGCCCGCCGTCCTGCACGAAGTTCCTGAATTCGTAGCATGCGGGCAGCCGGTACTTGGCCGCAAGCTCGATCAGGCGTGCCCGTTGTACGGTGAAAATCGGCGACGGCAGTACGTGGATCGCGCCCGCTCGTTCGATCCGTGCCAACTTGAATGCGTCTTCGAACTCGGCCACACCGGCCACATTGATCGTTCGTACCGTGAGGCCGAGGCTTCGCGCCGCGGTCTCCGCCGCAGTCAGTACGCGCCCGCTATCGGGGTGATGGAGAAGCGCGACCCGGGCAAGGTTCGGCACCGCCTCCTTCAGCAGCTGCAGTTGCTTGGCGATCAGCTCCTCGAACTGCGAGGCCAATCCCGTCATGTTGCCGCCGGGGCGTGCGAGGCTCTGCACGAACCCCGCGGCGACCGGGTCAACCAGGACGACAAAGACAATGGGAACCGTACTGGTCACCCCTTGCGCCGCGCGAATTGCCTGGCTACCGGACAGCATGATGACATCAACCTTGGCCTGCACGAGCTCGGCGATGAGGGCCGGATATCGATCCGGGTTGCCTTCCGCAAAGCGATACTCGATCGTCACGTTCTGGCCTTCAATCCAGCCCAGCGCGCGCAGGCTTCGATGGAAGGGCGCCTCCGGCGGGATCGGCGGTTTGCCGTTGTAGAGGTAGCCGATCACGGGCAGCGCCGATTTTTGCGCACGCGCAAAGAGCGGCACAGCGATAAGTGACCCCGCGACAGCGCGGATGAAGTAGCGCCGGTCCGTCACTGAATCACCTCGTCCGCGCGCAGCAGCAGCGACTGCGGGATGGTGAGACCGAGAGCCTTCGCGGTCTTGAGATTGATCACCAATTCAAAGGACCTCGCCTGCCCGATCGGGAGATCGCCGGGATCGGCTCCCTTCAGGATCCGGTCCACATAGGTTGCGGCTTCGCGCGCGACTTCATCCACCTTCGCCGCATAGACCATCAGGTCCGGCGGGTTAACGCGAACGTCGTGGACTGCTGGAAGCCGATGCCGGATGGTCAGGTCGAATATGGCCTTGCGGTGCAGGTTGAGATGTGGATTGCCCCAGACGACCAGTGCCTGGTCCTTCTCCCTGGACATCTCCTCGAACAGGCGGTTGAGATCGTCGATCGTTTCGAATTGGACGAAGCGAACGCGAATGCCAAGTCTGGCAGCGGCGGCCTCCGTGGCATCGCGGTAAAGGACAAACCCCGGCCCGCCGAAGGGAACTCCGCGCAGCACGGCGACGCGGCGAAGCCCGGGAACGAGTTCCGCCAGAAGCTGCAGGCGCTTGCCGGTCGTTTCCGGCGAAAAGATCTGCATCCCGGTCAGGTTGCCTCCCGGCCTGGCCAGGCTGCGTACGCTCGGTTCCGCCTGCAGCTGACCGGCACTGAGCGCAACGACGGGTATTGTGGTTGTCTGCTCGACTACAATTTCCGCAAGCCCTGCGCTCGGCACGGCGATCACATCCGGCCTGGCTTGAACCAATTGCGCAGCGAGGGCGGCGAGCACGTCGGTGCGCCCGTCGGCAAAACGCGATTCAACCGTGAGATTCGTCCCCTCGACATAGCCGAGAGCGCGCAAGTTCTGGAGGAGCCTCCCCAAGGCGCCATTGTCGGAAAGCCCACTGGATTTCGAGTCCTGGCCGAGGTAGCCGATCCGGTAGACCTTGCCCGGCACCTGCGCTGTCGCGGGCCATGGCGCCGCGAGCAGCGTGCCCGCAACACTCGCGATGAATGTTCGCCGGTCGATCATTGGATCACCTCGTCCGCGCGCAGCAGCAGCGACTGCGGGATCGTGATGCCCAGCGCCTTCGCGGCCTTGAGATTGATCACGAGCTCGAACTTCGTGGGCTGCTCGACGGGCAGGTCGGCCGGCTTCGCGCCTTTGAGGATCTTGTCAACGAACTGGGCGGAGCGGACGAAATTATCGGTGAGCGGCGCCCCGTAGGCGAACAGAGCTCCGGCCTCAGCCAGAGCGGCGAGACCTCCGACGACCGGCACGCGCCTTCGATTCGCCGATTCGATCAGACGTCCACGCAGATTCAATGTAATGGATGTGGTCGCGAAGATGACATCGACACCCTGCCCGAGCAGCTTGGCTACTGCCGCATCGAACTCGACCGGGTTCGACGCTTCGCCGACGACGATCGTCAGGCTGAGTGCCGCGGCCACGGGCACGAGCGCGCTGCGTTCGTGCGCCAAGCGCGGATCGGTCGGGTCACCCACGAGCCCGATGCGTTTGGCGCCAGGCAGGATTTGGCGCAGCAGTTCGACACGCTTGGGGGCCAGCGATTCGACGACGTTGGTGACTCCGGTGACGTTGCCGCCCGGCCGCGCGAGGCTCGACACCAGGCCAGATCCCACAGGATCGGTACCCGTCGCGAACACAATCGGAATCGTGGTCGTGGCCTGCTTCGCGGCCACCGCCGCCACTTGCGGCGGCGCATAGATCAACTCCGGCTTGCGCGCCACCAGCTCGGCGGCAAGCCGCGGCAAGTCCTGATGACGATCGTTCGCATAGGCGCGGTCGTAGGCGATGGTCTGCCCGTCGATCCAGCCGAGTTTGCGCATCTCTGCGAAGAAGGGTTCGAGGATGACGTCTTCCTTTGCGCGTGTACTGGGCGCAAGCACGCCGACGCGGCGCAGACTTACCGTCGTGTTCTGCGCCCACAGTGGCCATGCGTGAACCGAAACACCAACGCCGATGGCGAAGTGGAGCATGCGGCGTCTGTTCACTGGATCACCTCGTCCGCGCGCAGCAGCAGCGATTGCGGAATCGTCAGGCCGAGCGTCTTGGCTGTCTTGAGGTTGATCGCCAACTCGACTTTTGTCGGCTGCTCGACCGGCAGATCGCCGGGTCTGGCGCCCTTGAAAATCTTGTCGACATAGGTCGCGGCCTGCCGGTAGATGTCGACCTGATTCTGCCCATAGCTCATGAGCCCGCCGGCTTCGGCGAACTCGCGGTTGGTGAATATCGACGGCAGCCGATGCTTCGCCGCCTGCGCTGCGATTTGTACGCCCTGCTGAATCAGAAAGGGGTCCAGCACGACGATGACGGCTCTGGCGCGCTCCCGGATCATCGCGGTGAAGGCGCTTTCGATTTCCTGCGGTGACTGGGCTTCAACCGGCACGACGGCCATGCCGGCTCTTTGCGCTGCGGCCTGAATATCCTTGAGTATCGGCGCGTGCGCCGTGTTGGCGGGATTCACCAGAACCGCGACGCGGTCGAGCGCCGGAATCGCGGCGCGCAACAGTTCCAGGTGCTTGGGACCCAAGTCGCCGCCGAGGTTGGAAAGTCCGGTGACATTGCCCCCGGGCCGCGCCAGACTCGCGACAAAACCAGCGCCAACCGGGTCGAGACTGGTCACGATGACGATCGGAATGGTACTGGTGGCCTTCTTCGCTGCGACAATCGCCGGAGGTCCCAGCGCCATGATGACGTCAACTCTCGACTGGGCCAGTTCTGCCGCCATTCCTGGAAGACGCTCGTAATCACCATCGGCAAAGCGCCATTCGATGGTGAGGTTGCTGCCCTCGACATAACCAAGCTCGTGCATTCGTCGCGGAAACGCACCGTAGTAGTCGGTGTCGAGCAGAGCCGGACGGCGACGCGCCGACAGGAATCCGACCCGCCAGACCTTGCGCTCGCTCTGAGCATGTGCGTAACCGCTCCCCCCCAGCGCGAGCAGCCCAGCGGCAAGCAACAACCGACGGCGGGCGATCACCGGATCACCTCGTCCGCGCGCAGCAGCACCGATTGCGGGATCGTGATGCCCAGCGCCTTCGCGGTCTTGAGGTTGTTCGCCGGTTCGAATTGCGTCGGCTGCTCGACCGGGAGGTCCGCGGGCTTCGTCCCGTGAGGACCTTGACGACATAGCCGGCGGCCTGGCGAAACAGGCCAAGGACGTTGACGCCGTAGGTGGCAAGTCCGCCGCGCGCGACGAAGTCCGGGTGCACATAGAGTGCCGGCAGCCGCGCTTTCAACGCCAGTGCGACGATCTCATCCTGACGTGCGAACAGATAGCCGCTCGCCAGGACGAGCACCGCACCCGCGCGCCCGCGGGTCGCCGCCGCGAACAATTGCGCCGGGTCCCCAATCTTCCGCAAGTCGAGGTAATTTACCTCGACATTGAGGCGTGCAGCCGCGCTCTCGGCCTCCGCCACGGACTGCGCATTGCCGGCTTCACCGGAATCTCCGAACAGGGCGACGCGCGCAACCCCAGGTACCAATTCGATCAGCAACGCAAGCTGCTTGGCGCTCAACTCGGGCACGAGTGTCGACAACCCCGTCACGTTACCGCCTGGCCGGGCAAGGCTTGCGACCACGCGCGAGCCCACGGGATCGTTATCCTGCCCCGTCACGATGGGAATCCTTGACGTGGCGTCCAGGGCCGGTCGGGTCGCCGAAGATCCGCCGGTGACAATCACTTCGACCGGCATTCCTGCCAGTTCCTTCGCCAGCACAGGCAGGCGCGAGAGATCGCCGCACGCGTAACGCGGCTCGAACACGAACTGGGCTCCCTCGACGTAGCCCAGGACGGCAAGCCCCGCGCGCAAGGCGTCGACACGCGCCGCGACGGCCGGGGGTGCGGCCGCGAACAGGAGACCGATCCTCGCCACGTCCGTGCGCGGCCGCGCGCGCGCATTTGCCGCTGCCGCCAGCGCGGAAAGGCCCGCCAGAAACGTGCGGCGATCAATCACTGGATGACTTCGTCTGCGCGCAGCAGCAGCGCTTGAGGGATGGTGACGCCAAGCGCCTTCGCGGTCGTCATGTTGACGACCAGTTCGACGCGCGTCGGCAGCTCGACCGGCAGGCTGTCCGCACGCGCGCCCTTCAGCAGCCGATCCGCATAGACGGCGAGTCGCCGGAACGCATCGCCCAGATTGGGGCCATAGGTGGCGAGGAACCCGGCTTGTGCGAATTGCGCCCATCCGGAGACGGCGAGCAACCTTTCCTTCAACGCAAAAGCCGCGAGTAGCCTAGCCCGCGCGACCATCCCGGCATCCTGGAACACGATGATGCCCTGGACCCGTGCCTGTCGAATGCGGTCGAACGCGGCCTCCGGATTTTCGCCGGGCAAAATTTCGATGTACGACGTTTGCACGTCCATGCGCTCGGCAGCCTCGAGCGAGACCTTGCGCTCCGCCTTTTCTCCCGGATGCTGGGGATTGGCGAGGATGGCCACACGCCGGACCGACGGCGCGATTTCCTTCATGACTTCGAGCCGCTTGCCCACCAGCTCCAAAGCAAGAAAGGACATACCCGTCGTGTTGCCGCCTGGCCGCGCGAAACTTTCCACCATGCCGGCCACCACGGGATCACCGCTGAATGCAAACACCACCGGAACGCGACCGGCGTTGATGCGATGGACCAACGGTGCGACGGCGGCTTGGGCGATGATCAGCGCGACCCCCTCCTTCTGCAATTCCTCGACGGCCGTCCGCACGCGCTCCGGATTGGGTTCGACTACCCGCACCTCGACGTTGGCGGCGTTCCTGCCTGCGTAGCCGAGGCCCCGCATTCCTTCCTGAAACGCGTCCAGCGCTACCCCCGGCGGCGTATAGGAAATCCAACCGATGCGCGGCCCGGCGGGTGATTGCGCGCGCGCGCCGTTCAGCGCACCGAGTGCGGCCATGGCGGCGAGGAAACTGCGCCGATTCGTCATTGGATCACCTCGTCTGCGCGCAGCAGCATGGCCTGCGGAATGGTGACACCGAGCGCCTTCGCGGTCTTCGTGTTGACGACCAGTTCGATGCGCGTCGGCAGCTCGACGGGCAGGCTGTCCGCGCGCGCACCTTTCAGGATCCGGTCGACAAACGTGGCCAGGCGGCGGTAGGAATCGCTGAGATTGGGGCCGTAGGTGGCGAGGAACCCAGCCCGCGCGAATTGCGACCACCCCGAGAGGGCCAGCAGCCGTTCCTTCAACGCAAACTCGGCAATCTGCCCGGCCCGCGCAATCGACGCGCCATCCGGAAACACGATGAGCGCCTGGACGCGCGCCTGCCGGAGAAGGTCGAAGACGGCATCCGGATTTGCGCCGGGCAGCATCTCGAAGTATGACGTTTCCATGCCCAAGCGCTCGGCGGCCTCGAGCGAGACCCTGCGCTCCGCCTTTTCCCCCGGATGCTGGGGGTTGGCGATGATTGCCACGCGGCGGATCGACGGTGCGATTTCCTTCAGCACTTCGAACCGCTTGCCTACCAGTTCAAATGCGAAGAACGATATTCCGGTCGTGTTGCCGCCCGGCCGCGCGAAGCTCTCCACCATCCCAGCCACCACGGGGTCGCCGCTATAGGCAAATAGCAGCGGTGTCCGGCCGGTGTTGAGGCGATGCACTACGGGTGCGGCGCCTGCCTGGATGATGATCAGCGCCACGTTTAGCTGCCGTAGATCCTCGATGGCGGCCTGCACGCGATCCGGGTTCGCCTCGACCACGCGCACTTCGACGCCGACGGCGCGCTTGTCCGCGTAGCCGAGGGCACGCATGCCGTCCTGGAAGGCGTCGAGCGTGGCGCCCGGCGGGCTGTAGGCAATCCAACCGATGCGCGGCCCGGCGGGTGATTGCGCGCGCGCGCCGTTCAGCGCGCCGAGTGCGGCGATGGCGGCGAGAAAGTTACGCCGATTGGTCATTGGATCACCTCGTCTGCACGTACCAGGACGAATGAAGACATCGACTCACCCCCTGCTCACGACATCGTTCGCCCAACCTGAAAGCAAGGGTACGCGCAATTTCGGGTCGTTGCCCCACCTGCGCAGGCAGGCCCACGTGCGGGCCGCGCTATCCCTGCGGCAACCGGGGAGTGATCGGACCCATGCATCGAAACGCGCGGGCCGGTCGAGCAAACCCATGCAGCGTCAATTCGCCCAGGTCTTCGGTCTCGATGATTTCGCTCACCTCGGCGTAGACCCGTTGCGAAATGACGATCTCGCCGGCCTTGGCGTACTGGCACAGGCGCGCCGCGAGGTTGGTCACCGTGCCGATCGCGCCATAGTCGATCCGGCCCTCGAAGCCGATGGCGCCGACGGTGGCAAATCCCTGGGCCACGCCAATGCCTAGCCCCAGGTCGACTCCCCGCTTCTTCCATTTTGCCGACAGCTCGAGCGCAGCCTCGCGCATGGCAACCGACAGGACGACAGCTCGTTCCGCCGCGTTGTCCATCGGCACCGGGTCGCCCAGGAACACCATCATCCCGTCGCCCGTGAAGCGCTCCAGCGTGGCCTCGTGCGCCAGGACGAGCCGGCCCATCGCCGCGTGGTACGCCCCGAGCGTCTGCATCAGCTCTTCGGGCTCGGCGGTCTCCGCAAATGCGGTGAACCCGCGCAGATCGCACATCACGACGACGATCTCGCGGCGGCGGCTTTTCAGCGGATCCTCGCTCCCTCCTTCGACGATCAGGTCGGCGAGCTTCGGGGAAAAAAACCGCTTGAGGCGCGACAGGCGCTCGTTCTCCGCAACCTGCTCGGCCACCCGCCGCTCCAGCGTGGCGCCCCAATCCGCAAGCTGCACCGCCTGCCGCTGCGTCTCTTCGTGCAGGCGCCGAATCCGCAGCAGCGAGGCGACGCGCGCGAAGAGTTCCGGCTGGTTGATCGGCTTGCCCAGAAAATCGTCGGCGCCGGCGGCAATGCCGTTGAGCCGCTCCTGCTGTGGATCGAGCGACGTGCACAGGACGATCGGCAGCAGCGCGGTTTCCGGATCGGCACGCAAGCGCCGGCATACGTCGTACCCGGACATGCCGGGCATCATGACGTCGAGCAGGATGAGATCGGGCTTGTCCGACGCCACCTTGGCCAGCGCTTCCTCGCCGTTGCTGGCGGTCGTCACCCGATAGCCTTTGACGCCAAGCAGATCAGCGAGCAACTTGACGTTCTGTGGAATGTCGTCCACCACCAGAATTTTGGCCTGCTCGCTCATTGCGGACGCTCCTCGACGACGAACTCAACCACGCATGGTACCCAATTCGAGTCCGTACCGCGCGCGGCGGCAGTCTGCGAATATTCGTCGTCAAGACCACCATGTCGCACGGTTCGCGCACGCCGTCAGCCGCCCACGGGCTGCGCCGGGGCAAGACATGGATTTCGCTAGTCACCGCCTGCTGCGCCAGCCCGTCGGACAGCCGCGCGAGCCGACTTGCTTTGGCTATTGAACGCGGTGGCTCATTTCCCCGACGATCGCCGTGAACTGCTCGGTGATCTCGTGTTCCACGAATTTCTTCGACATCACGGCGCCGGCAAAGACACTCGGAACGATCTCGAGATGGTAGAGGATCCGCGTGCCCTTGCCGTCGGCCTCCAGCATGATCGTGGATTCGACTCGGCGCATGCTGCCTTTGAGTTGAGTGGTCTTGATGCCGGCGGGTGGCTTCAACTCGATCTTTCGCTCGGTCGTATAGGGAAAGCTGGCGGCGCCGTATTTCGCCACACCGTGCTGTTCGACGGTCAACACCGTTTCCTCTCGCTTGAGGATCTTGCTGTCTGCGACATGCGGGACCCACTTCGCCAACCGGTCGAAATCCGTCAGCACGTCCCACGCCACGGCTTGCGGAGCAGGTGCGTAAAAGACCGCGTTGACAACGTACACCTCGCCGTCAAAGGTGACGTCGAGGCTGCGTATCGGCGAATCTGCGGCGATGGCCGGGTTGCCGGCCAGAGCGAGCAACGTGACCAATGCGCGCCCGGCACATGTCATCGCCGACGGTCGCGGTAACGATTGCCACAGGTTCATGATGGCGGCCCGATCGTGGTTGAACGGATGGAGGCGGGCGCGGAACTGCAGTCGCGCTGCGGCCATGGCGCGCCCGGGTTGGGCGACTCGAGCCCCGCGGCGGCGGTTGCGATGCGCCAGACTCGATTCTTCTCCAAATGCGCGCCGGTGGCAACTTCGAATGACTCCAGCGAGGGCGACGCCGGTTTACAATTTGCAGGCATCGGCGCGGCCAGCTTCATGATTGCGGATCCCGATGGAAACACCATTTGGGCGGATCAGCACGTTGAGGTGACATGGCAGCCGGGCGTCAACGCATCACCCCCTGGTCCTGGTCAATGTTCGCAGTGTCGCGGAAGCGGGACTCCCGTCAGAGGCTGCGCATGACGCGTCGGTAGAACACCGAAGGCAGGCACCCCATGAATGCAAGCGTGAACAGGCAGGTCAGGCTCAGGGCGCGGCCCTCGGGCATCCCGCAGGCCGAACATTTCGAGATCGTGGACGCGCCGATTCCGGTGCTCGCCGACGGTCAGGTGCTGGTGCGCAACCTGTATCTTTCCGTCGAACCGGCGATGCGTGGATGGGTCAGCAGCGTCGGCAACTACTCGACCCCGGTGCCAGTGGGCGGGGTCATGCGCGCCTTCACCGTGGGCCGCGTGGCCGCATCATGGCATCCCGACTTCGGCGTCGGCGACGTTGTGACCGGAATGTTTGGCTGGCAGGACTATGCGGCCGTCGACGGTGCCGAAGTGCAGCGCCGGATCACGGATACCGACCTCCCGATGTCGACGGCGCTGGGCGTACTCGGGTTGAACGGGCTCACTGCCTATTTCGCGCTGCTGGAACTGGGTCAACCCAAGGCCGGCGAAACCGTGGCCGTGTCGACGGCCGCCGGCGCGGTCGGGTCCTGCGTCGGGCAGATCGCCCGGATCAAGGGCTGTCGCACGATCGGCATCGCCGGCGGTCCGCAGAAAGCCGCGTTGTGCCTCGATGCATTTGGCTACGATGCTGCAATCGACTATCGGACGGAAGATCTGGATGCGAACATTGCCGCAGCCTGTCCCGACGGCATCGACGTCTACTTCGACAACACGGCCGGCGAAATCAGCGACGCGGTCCTGCGGAACCTGGCCGTCGGCGCGCGGGTGATCATCTGCGGCACGGCCGCCATCGCTTCGTGGAGCCCGGTGCCACTGGGACCGCGGGTCGAACGCCACCTGCTGGTCAAGCGTGCGCGCATGCAGGGTTTCCTGATCTTCGACTATGTCGATCGCTATCCGGAGGGCCTGAAGGCACTGGGCGAATGGGTCCGCGCCGGGTTGATCCACTACCGCGAGGACATCCTCGACGGCATCGAGCATGCGCCCGGCGCCATCGCGGGCCTCTATCGCGGCGAAAACCTCGGCAAGCGCCTCATCCGCATTGCGCCCGAGTGAGCGCGTGATGCCGAACGCCGGCGCGCAAACGCAGCACCCACTCCACCATCACTTCCGCCCATGAAAATCGAAGTCGACGATCTCTCCCGCCCCGAGGTGCACGCACTGCTGAACGAGCACCTGCAGAACATGCATGCGCTGTCGCCCCCGGAGAGCGTGCACGCCCTCGATCTCGACAAGCTGCGCCAGCCCGGCATCACCTTCTGGACGGCGTGGGAGGGCCCCTTGCTGGTGGGCTGCGGCGCGTTGCTGGAACTGGACCACACCCATGGCGAAGTGAAGTCCATGCGCACGCCCAGCGCGCGCCGCCGCCACGGCGCGGGGCGCGCCATCCTCTGCCACATCATCGACGTGGCGCGGTCACGGTCCTACCAGCGGCTCAGCCTCGAGACCGGCTCGATGGATGCATTCCAGCCGGCGCAAAAACTCTACGAGAGCTTCGGCTTTACCCGGTGCGGACCCTTCGGCGATTACGTCGACGATCCGAACAGCGTCTTCATGACCTTGCGGCTGTAGTGCAATCGTGCCGACTGTCGGTCGTCCCGTACGCCATTTCCTGGATGCCTGGGGGTACTAAAAATCATGGTCGCCAACGAGCCGCGCACTTGATGTTGGGCCGGGCGAAGACGACACTATCGGCTGCGGACTGGCTGCCGCGCGACGACTGCGCGCATCGCGTTCGCTGGAGAACCCGATGCTCCCCACCGGCCAATGTCACTGCGGCGTCGTGCCGCGCGTCACCAGCGAGATCGCGAATCGTCGCCTTGCAGTCGTCAACGTCAATGCCCTGGAAGGCGTCGACCCGGCGCGGCTCGCCCACGCCACCGCCCATGCCTGAACCCACAGGGAGCACATCATTCACGCCGTCCTGCATACGTTGAGCGTCATTGTCCTGTTGCCCTATGCGACGCTGGCTATAGGCTTCCTGCTGCTCGACCATGTCGCGGGGCGCGGCTCGCTTTGGGGCATGCTCGACGCGTTCCTGGCCGCTGCCGTTTTCTTCATGCCATGGGGGGCCATTGCGATGGCATGTGCGTTCGGCGCCATTGTGGCGCTGGGGATCACGACCCGGTATCGCTGGCTGGGCGCGGCCTGCACCTGTCTTGTTGCCGACGTGTCGATTCTCGTGCTTGTACTCGTCACCCAATCGGTCACCAGCCCGGGACAGTGGCTCTTCCTGGTCCCCTGTTTCATCGTGGCCGGTTACGCTGGATGGCTCGCCGCGAAGGAGTGGCCGCGGCAGGGAACGGTCGCGATCCGGACGTAGCGCGCCGCGCGCCGGAATCACGATGCCCGTTGGTCTGACCCCACCGGTCGCATCCGCAACGTTGCAGGATCGCCCGTCACAACAGCGAAGGGAATTGCATATGTCCGAGAAGTCCACTCCAATCGCCATTCGCGCGCTCGACGTGCCGCCGCCCCGGCAGAAGACGGGCTACCCCGAGCCCTTTGCCTCGCTTCTGGGCAACCGCGAGAAGCGAAGACTTGGCGACGCGTTCGCGTTGACGAATTTCGGCGTCAATCTTTGCCGGCTCGACCCGGGCGCCTTGTCGTCCATGCGGCATGCCCACTCGGACGAGGACGAGTTCATCTACGTTCTGGAGGGCTCGCCCACCCTGATCACCAATGCCGGCGCCACCGTTCTCGCCGCCGGCATGTGCGCCGGCTTCAAGGCCGGCAATGGCGACGCGCACCAGCTGCGCAACGACTCCCCGGGCGTGGTGTGGTACATCGAGGTCGGCACGCGCTCGGACAGGGATCAGGTCGTGTATCCCGATGTCGACCTGGCGTTGCACGAGCGCGACGGCCACTACGTGTACACGCACAAGAATGGCGAACCCTATCCCGCCGCATGAGCGCCTGCGCTCCGGTCGACGGCCTGTGGGTCGAAGTGCCAACCTGCCTCAACGCCAGGCGTTTGCTCGCGCAGCCTTAGCAATCCGCGCCGGATCGGCTAAGCTGTTTCACCCTGGATTGCTTCAACGTCGCCTCGGACGTGCAGTCCGCTCACCACAGGAGTTACAGCATGCACCGACTGAAGCTCGTTCTCGCCGCCCTCTGCCTCGCAGTGTCCGCCGTCGCGCTGGCCGCCAACGCCGGCGAACGCCGTTTCATCACCTCCGGGATGAGCGAGGGCGAAGTCATGATGAAGATCGGCGCGCCCGACAGCCGGAGCGAGGATTCGGGTGGCGGAGCCAAGGTCGTGGTCCAGCGATGGATCTACCTCCCGACCGCGGGCGACCCGCAAACGATCACGACCATCGTGATGAAAGCAGGCAAGGTCGAGGAAGTTCAGCGCCAGGTCGCGCGCTGAACCCGCGCTGCGGCAGTGACCGCAGCTGATCGACGCCTGCCGCGCCCAGGTAAACGGGCCCGGCAGGACACGGGCGATGCCGGGCGGGCTTCGGCTGCAACCGATCGGATGAACTGATGCCGGACGTCATTGGCCTCGACCACATCTACATCACGGTGCGCGACATGGCGCGATCCGCGCCATTCTATGACTGCGCGATGACCGTTCTCGGCTTTCGCAGGAACACGTTCGCCATCAACGGCGAGCCGCACATCCAGTATTACAACCGCCACTTCGGCTACGTGCTGCGCCCGGCTCGCTTCGCCGCCAGCCACGAGCCCTATGCCGCCGGCCTGCATCACCTGTGCTTTCGCGTCGAGTCGATCGAGGACGTACGCACGGTTGCGGCCCAGCTGCAGGCGGCGGGCATCGCCGCGACTGCGCCCGCGCTTCACGCCGATTATGCGGAAGACTACTGGGCCACGTTCTTCACCGACCCCGACGGCATACGCCTCGAAGTAACGAACTACCGGCAGGAGCGTCGCGACCGGCACGACCGCTGGGGTGACATGGATCCCGCATCGACGTGAGGCGAATCAAGGCCGGCAGCATGGTGCTGGAGCCGCAGACCGTGGCCCACGCGGAGGCCATGTTCGCCGTGTTGAGCGATCCGGCCATCTACGAGTACGAGAACGAGCCACCGGCATCGCTTGCATGGCTGACGGCACGCTTCGCGAAACTCGAGAGCCGCCGCTCCGCCGACGGCCGTGAACACTGGCTCAACTGGGTCGTGCGCCTGCCCTCGTCCGCGCTCGCCGGATACGTCCAGGCGACGATCGACCCGAAAGGGCACGCCGCCATTGCCTACGTGTTCTCCAGCGAGCACTGGGGCCGCGGCATCGCGCGCCAGGCGGTCGCTGCAATGATCGCGGAACTTGCCCGGCACCATCACGTTCGCCACTTCGTCGCCGTGCTGAAGCGCGATAATCTCCGCTCCAGCCGGTTGCTTGACCGCTTGGGCTTCGTGCGAGGCACTCCTGCGCAACATGCGGACCACGATGTCGAGCCCGACGAATGGTTGATGTGGTACGACCATGCCCGGACATGATGAATGAATGCCCCTGGGCGGCAGGTGGCCCGGTCATGCGTTCAAACGTCGCTTGAATCCACCCAGGACCCGATCCACCGCTGAAACAGATGCACAAGCTCGAACTCAAGGTGCCGCCTCCAGTCGTGGCGCTGCTGATCGCGGCAGCCATGTGGGGGCTCTCGCTGCTCGTCCCTGCGGCGGCGGCCCCGACGACACTGCGCATGATTGTTGCGATCGCGATCGCCTGCGCCGGCATCGGCATCGACATTGCCGGCGCCATTGCGTTCCACCGCGCGAGGACCACCATCAATCCGCTGAAGCCGAACGCATCGTCGGCGCTGGTGACGACCGGCGTGTACCGGTTCACGCGCAATCCGATGTATGTCGGCCTGGCGGTGGCGCTGTTTGCCTGGGCGATCTGGCTTGCATCGCTCCCGGCGTGGCTCGGACTTCCGGCGTTCGTTCTCTACATCGGCCGCTTCCAGATCGCGCCGGAGGAGCGTGCGCTGGCGGGAATCTTCGGCGCCGCCTTCGCCGACTACCAGTCGAAGGTGCGGCGGTGGTTGTGAGTCGGGCCTCTGCGGGTCGCGCGCTGCGCCGCATGACCTTTGCGATCATCACGACCGTGGCTCCGTTGTCGGCGATCGAACGCGCCAACGCCGCGCCGCCGCCGCCCGCCGCCGTCGATGCCATTGCCAAGGTCCGTCGCGCCGCGGAACAGAAGGACTACGTCGCCCTGCGCGCTGCGATGGTCGAAGACTTTCGCTGGAGCTTTGGCGGCGATGCAAGCGCAGACCAGGCCATCGCGGAGTGGCGGCAGCAACCCCGCTACCTGCAGCAACTGGTCAAGGCCACGGCAGCCAGGTGCGTCGTCGAGTCCGATGGCTCTGTCGAATGCCGCGCGGGCGTGAAAGCGTCGTTCCGGGCCGGCTTCACGCTGCAGGATGGCCGCTGGAAATTTGCGTACTTCGTCGAGGGCGACTGACGATACACAATTTTCGGGGCTGCCATGATGCGACCTCGCTCTGGCCCTCGGCAAGCCTCGCGCGTTATGCTGCGGCCAAGGCGGCCAAAGCCAAGATCGCCAAGCCGACCGCGCCGCGCGCCCGCAGGCAGGTCTGACCCCCAAGGAGAGCCGCATGAAGTCCATCCTGTCACCGGTCAAGGCGATGTCGTGGCTGGCGCTGGCCATGATCGCGTTGCCTGCCCTGGCCGCCGACTACCCCGCCCCCAAGGAGGGCAGCTGGGTCGTGCGCGACTTCCGGTTTCACACGGGCGAGGTTCTCCCCGAGTTGCGGCTCAACTACACGACGGTAGGCGCGCCCACGGGCGAGCCGGTGCTGATCCTCCACGGCACCACGGGATCGGCCGCCAGCATGCTGACGCCTGCGTTCGCAGGCGAGCTCTTCGGCCCCGGCCAGCCACTGGATGCCGCGCGCCACTACATCATCCTGCCGGACGCCATCGGCACCGGGAAGTCGGGCAAACCGTCGGACGGTCTACGCGCGAAATTCCCCAAGTACAACTACGACGACATGGTCGACGCCCAATACCGGCTGGTGAAGGAGCATCTGGGAGTGCGCCACCTGCGCCTCGTGCTGGGCAATTCGATGGGGGGCATGCAGACCTGGATCTGGGCGGGCAAGTATCCCGACTTCATGGACGTCGCCGTGCCGATGGCGTCGATGCCAACCGAAATGTCCGGCCGCAACTGGATGATGCGTCGCCTGATCACCGATTCCATTCGCAACGACCCCGAATGGATGAACGGTAACTATACGAAGCAGCCGCGCAGCGCGCAGTTCGCCTCCGTGTACTTTGCCATCGGCACCAACGGCGGCAACCAGGGACTCTACAAGCTCGCGCCGACGCGGGAAAAGGCGGACCAATTGCTCGACCAGCGGCTGTCCGCACCCTTCACCGGGGACGCCAACGATTACCTTTATCAATGGGATTCGTCGCGCGACTACAACCCGTCGTCCAACCTCGAGCGGATCAAGGCCACCGTACTGGTGATCAATTCCGCCGACGACGAGCGCAACCCGCCGGAGCTTGGCGTGCTCGACCGCGAGATCAAGCGCGTGAAGAATGGCCGCGTATTGCTGATTCCCGGCAGCGACCAGACCTTCGGTCACGGCACCACGGGGCAGGCCAGGTTCTGGAAGCAGCAACTCGGTGAAGTGCTGCAGGCCGCACCGCGCAACGCGCCATAGACTTCGCGCGTAACGCCGATGAAAGCGGTTCATGCGCATCCGTCTTGACCACGTCCACCTGTTTGCGACGGACCTCCCGGCCACGGTCCGGTTCTTCGAGTCGATGCTCGACGCGGCCACGGTTTGGGACGAGGACGCCGCGGGCGCGCGCACCGTGCGGCTGCGCATCGG
>JANNYI010000100.1:0-2280 GCA_031410015.1 Betaproteobacteria bacterium
GTGCGCGTGGCAAAAAATCGTCGCTCGGCTTCATCGAGACGACTTATTTTTTGCCGTCGTGCACCCGGACACACGCCTTGCGGCGACTAAGCCCGCCCCAGCCGGCGCGCGCCGCACCGCGCCGCGACGAAACGACCAGACGCCCGCGCTTCGCACGAAACGACCAGACGCCCGCACTGCGCACGATACGAACGATTCACGCTCGTGCTACCCCGCAACATCGCGGGACGCGCGGAGCAATCGGTGCCGACGATCCGTATCAACCGCTTACCAGCGTGAACGAAGGAAACATCGCGTTCGCTTCCGCAAGGTCGCCCAGCGTGATGCAGTCGCAGCACGCCGCGTAGCGTTCCCACAGCGCCAGCACGGCAGGATTGGCGTGTGCGGATTCGATGGCAGCGGCCGATACCCATTCGAAGATTTCGAGCAGCGAGCCATCGGCCGCGCGCAGGACGACCGGCGCCCGTTCCGTGGCGAGCCCCTGCGCCCTGAGGACCGGCAGGTGCTCGCGCGCGCAGGCATCGAGCGCGGCAGCCATACCGGGTTTGGGTCGAAACGAAGCGATGACCATGACACCCATCGGACGTTCTCCCGGCCGGCACCACGGCCAGCCGTTGCCGCCACGATAGCGCACCGGCGCCACCCTGGGCTACGCAGGCAGCGGGTGGCCAAAGGCCTCGACGAGGTTGCATTGCATGGCGGCGGCGATGCGCGAAAAGTCGTCGGCCCCAACGCGCACGAAGCCGAACCGGAATGCCGCGCCCCAATGCTTCTTGCTGCGGATGAATTCCAGCGCGTCGATCAGCGGCCTGACCGGCGCGTGCTGCGCCGGCAGGAATTGCACCTGGCGCCGATGGAACGTGCTGCCGTCCGGCCCCGGCACGGTGGCGATGTCGGCAGCCCCAACCCGTCCGATGGCCGTGAACGCCTGCACCGGCGCGCCGTCGGGGTACGACGCGCGCGGCGCATAGAACACGAACCCGTCGCCTGGATGCATGCGCGCGAGGGCGCCCGCCCGGCCATGATTCAATTGCACGAAGCCGCCGGCGACGCCGAGGGCCACGTGGTCCTGCGATACGACCCCGATCCAGTGGTTGCGTGTTGTCATGATCGATCTCCAATGCCGGTGGGGCGGCGCCATGCGCGCGGCTCATTCCGGCACGTTACCGAGATCCGGGTCGGACGGGGATACGACGTTCGGCCGAGGATTTCCGTACACTTCGGGTCTGGCGCAACGGGAGGTGAGTGATGGCGGCACACAGGATCGCGGTGATGGCGGGGGACGGCATCGGCAAGGAAGTGATGCCCGAAGGCGTGCAGGTGCTCGAAAAGGTTGCAGGCAAATTCGGCATCGGACTCGAGTTCGAGGCTTTCGACTGGAGCTGCGACTACTACGCGAAGCACGGCCGGATGATGCCGGAGGATTGGTTCGACATCCTGCAACCCTTCGAGGCTGTCTACTACGGCGCCGTGGGCTGGCCGGCCACCGTGCCCGATCACGTGTCGCTGTGGGGCTCGCTGATCCTGTTCCGGCGGCAGTTCGACCAGTACGTCAACCTGCGTCCGTGCAAGCTGATGCCCGGTATTCCTTCGCCGCTGGCCAACCGCAGTCCCGGTGACATCGATTTCGTGGTGGTCCGCGAAAACACCGAAGGCGAGTATTCGTCTGTGGGTGGCCGCATGTACGAAGGCACCGACCGCGAGATCGTCTTCCAGCAGTCGGTGTTCTCGCGCAAGGGCGTCGACCGCATCATGCGGTTTGCCTTCGAGCTCGCGCGCACCCGGCCCGCGAAGCACGTCACCTCGGCCACCAAGTCGAACGGCATCTCGATCACGATGCCGTACTGGGACGAGCGCTTCAAGGTCATCGCGGCCGAGTACCCCGACATCCGCACCGACCAGTTCCACATCGACATTCTTTCCGCGCACTTCGTCGCCCGGCCGCAGGTATTCGACGTGGTCGTGGGGTCCAACCTCTTCGGCGACATCCTGTCGGACCTCGGCCCGGCCGTGTGCGGCACCATCGGCATCGCGCCGTCGGCCAACCTGAATCCCGAGCGCAACTTCCCGTCGCTGTTCGAACCCGTGCACGGGTCGGCGCCGGACATCGCGGGCAAGGGCATCGCCAATCCCATCGGCCAGATCTGGTCGGGCGCGCTGATGCTAGACTTCCTGGGCTACAAGGCGGCTGCGGATGCAGTGGTCGCGGCGATCGAACGGGTGCTGCTGACCCCCATGCGCCGAAGACGCCCGACCTCGGCGGCCGCGCCACCACCGCCG
>JANNYI010000101.1:0-13956 GCA_031410015.1 Betaproteobacteria bacterium
TGCCGCAACGCGGTGAATGGCCCTGGTTGCTGGCGGCGATCCTCTTCGGCGGCATCGCGGGGCCGGTTGCACTGATGGCCGGCCTGGCGACGAGCACCGCGTCCACGGCGTCGTTGCTGCTCAATCTCGAAGGCGTGTTCACCGCGCTGCTGGCGTGGTTCGTGTTCCGCGAGAATTTCGATCGCCGTGTGATGCTCGGGATGGTCGCCATCGTTGGTGGCGGGTTGGTGCTGGCGTGGAGTCCGGGGGCGCAAGCCGGGCCCTCGCTGGGCCTGATGCTCGTCGTCGTCGCGTGCCTGTGCTGGGCCATCGACAACAATCTCACGCGCAAGGTTGCCGCCAGCGACGCGTTGATGATTGCGTGCCTGAAGGGTCTCGTCGCGGGCGCCGTCAACCTCGGGCTGGCCGTGCTGCTCGGCGCATCGCTCCCTCCGGCCGGCACGACGGCCATGGCGCTGGCGCTCGGCTTCGTCGGCTATGGCATCAGCCTCGTCCTGTTCGTGCTTGCGCTCCGGCATCTGGGCACCGCGCGCGCCGGCGCCTATTTCAGCGTGGCGCCCTTCTTCGGTGCCGCGCTGGCGGTGGTGGTCGTCGGCGACGCGCTGACATGGCAACTGGGGCTCGCGGGCGCGCTGATGGCCATCGGCGTCTGGCTGCACCTCACCGAGCGGCACGGCCATCGGCATGTGCACGAGCCGCTTGCGCACGAACATGTCCATTCGCACGACGACCATCACCGGCACACCCACGACTTTGCATGGAACGGCGAGGAGCCGCACGCGCACCCGCACGTCCATGCACCGCTGGCGCACTCGCACGCCCACTACCCGGACCTGCATCACCGGCACCGGCACCCGCATCCGCACTAGCGCAGTTCCCGGTACACCGGCGCGCAAGCGGCGGAAATCGCCCTCGGTCGCTCAGAACCGGTAGGACAGCGACACGCGAAAGCTGCGCTTCTCGCCCGGATGGAAATGGGTGTCGGCCACTCCCGCCGGCTCTCCCGGCAACCGCGACTCGTAGTAGTAGGTAATGTCGTTGGTCTGGGCGTTGAAGAGATTGAACACGTCGAGCCGCAGTCGCGTGTTGCGCGCGATCTCGTAGCCTACCTGCGCATCGAACACGGTCGATGCAGCGGAGCGCACGCTGTTGTCCTCGAGCAGCGGATAGGCGCCGATGTAACGCATGAAGAGCGCCCCGGACCACGGCCCGTACTTGTCGACGGCCACACCAGCGGAGATCACCGTATCCGGCGCACCTGGAATGTAGCTGCCTTCCGGCGCGTCGTTGGAGAACCGCGCGTGATTCCACGCCACGTCGAGGTCGACGAACATCCACGGCAGCGGCCGCCAACGGTTGTTCCACTCGACCCCGTAGCGCTGCGAGGGTCGCCCCGCCTCGGTGGTGCCGGCATCGCCGACGAACACCAGTTCGCTGTCGAGCTTCAGGTACCACAACGCCAGCGACGACTGCAGGTTGGGAACCGCCTCCGTCCGGATGCCGAATTCCGCGCCCTTGCTGCGCACCAGCGGCGTGGCCGGATCGACGGCATCGCCGCTGGCCGGATCCACCTTGATCGTGACCCCGCGCGCGTCGTTGCTGTGAAAGCCATAGCCGGCGTTGAGGAAGTACTCCGTCTTGTACCAGGGGCCGAACACGAGCGATGCCTTGGGCGACACGATCCCCGACGTCACGTTGCCCGAATTCTCGGACACGTTCGAATCGACGTTGAACCGGTACCAGTCATAGCGCAAGCCCAGGACCGAGCGGAACCAGTCGTTCCATTGCGTGTCGTTCTGCGCGTAGATGCCGGCGCTGCCCTCGACCACCTTGTCCTCGCGCGTGGTCGCCAGGCGCTCGCGCCGTACCGTCGTGTACAGCCCTACCGGATCGATCCGGTCCTGCCGCAGTTCGAAGCCCAGCGTGTGGAGCGTCGGTACACCGAAGAGTTCGCCGGGCCTGACCCAGCTGCCGGTCCAGCCGTAGACGTTGCGATCGTCGGCCTGGTGGAACTGGTCGCCGTTGTCGGGATCGTTGAGGAAGTAGGTGAAATTGGAATACAGGTTCAGCTTGTACTGGAACCAGTAGGCGGTGGTCTGGAATTGGCCGCCTGCCAGCGGCGTCGCGAAGTCGGCAGAGAGGCTGTAGCGTTTCGAATTGCCGCCATCGCTGTCATCCAGCGACCCGAAGCGGCCGATGAGTCCGCTGTCGACAGCGCGCTGCGGAATCTGGTCGGTGGAATTCCACTTGCCGGAATACGCCATGGCCGTGAGGCCGAACTTGCCTTCGCCCACCGGCATCACAAAGCGCAGCAGCGCATTCACCTTTTCGAAGTTGTCCGGCACCTCCCAGGGCCCGTCGTTGTGCAGGTATTCGAGGCCGTAGGTGAAAACACCCGGTCCTGCTGGCGCCGAACCCGCAAGCAGCGCGCGCGCATAGCCGAAGTCCCCACCCGTGCCCAACGCCAGCCCCTGTTTCATGTTGTCGGTATAGAACAGATTGGCGCTGCCGGCGGACCCGAAGTCGCCGACGTTGGCGTAATACGGTCCCTTGAAGTAGTCGACGCGCGAGATAAGCTCGGGAATGATGAAATTGAGATCGGTATAGCCCTGGCCGTGCGCATGCGTGCGCAGGTTCACCGGCATGCCGGCCACCCACGTCGAAAAGTCGGTGCCGTGGTCGAGGTTGAAGCCGCGCAGGAAATACTGGTTGGCCTTGCCTGCGCCGCTGTGCTGGGTGACCACCATGCCGGGGATGTATTCGAGCAGGCTGCCGGGACGGAGCAGCGGCCGGTCGGCGATCAGCTGCGGCGTGATCACACCCGCGCTGGCAGCATCGGTGCTGCCCACGCTGTTGTCGTAGTGGCCGCTGACCTCCACGGTGCCGAGCTTTTCGGGGTCCCTCGCAGCGGCCACCTGAACGTCCTGGGCCGCCGCACCTGCAGCCATGAAAAGTCCGGCGAGAACGGCAGCGACCGGACAGTTTCGAAAGCTGGGCATCGATGGCTCCAATCGATTGTTATGCATTATATTCTAATAGTTCCTACCTGCTTACGAACCGAATTCCGGGTTGGATGCAGACTCGGGGTCACCGCCTTGGAATGAGATGCAGGTGGCCGTGATGATGGTGTGTACCGGGGCGATAGTGTGCGTCGCCGGTCTGCACAGTGACGAGGTTGAGCGCCACGTGCCGCACGCCGCGCTCCGCCTGGGTGCGGTCGGCAAAGGCCCGCACCGCGACCGCAGGACCCTTCAACACGGTGCTTTCCAGGCAATGCTCGTGATCGAGGTGCACGTGCATCGTGGCGACCACCAGGTCGTGATGCTGGTGCTGCGCCTCGGTGAGGCGCTCGGTCAGCTGGCGTTCGTGGTGGTTGTACACATAGGAGAGATTGGCCACGCAGTGGGTACGCCCATCGCGCACCTGGCGGTGGGCCTCGATTTCGCGGCGCACCAGGTCGCGCATGGCCTCGGACCGGCTGGTGTAGCCGCGATCCTTGACCATGCGGTCGAAATCGCGCGCCAGTTCCTCGTCCATCGACATTGTGATGCGTTCCATGCCGGCTCCTTGCTCGTGGCAGTCAGGTTCCCATGGCGGGCAACAGCGCCAGACTGAATGCCCGTTCCAGCAACCATACCACTGCAATCGCCACCACAATCCACCGTGGATCGTTTCCGCTGCCCATCGGCGGCTCCATGGAAAACGGCCCCGGATCACCGGGGCCGCCGTCACACTACGCTTACTTCAGCGCCTGCGCAGCCTGGGCGCGCTTGATGGCGTTGTCGTCGTTGGGCGAGCCCTTCAACGGTGCCCGCAGATACGGGAACTGGTTGGCGAAGAACGCCGAGCTGACGAAGGCGCCGTCGGTGTACTTCAACGAACCGGCCGGGGCATCCGCCGGCTTGCAACCGCCGATGTTCAGCGTGCACAGCACGCCCATGGCCACGCGTAGCTCGATGTCGACCACGTCGTCACCCGGGCGCCGGCCATTCGGGAAGCCGGCGTTATCACCACCGATCACGCCGAGGCGATTCTGCGCACCGCCGGGCGTGACAGGCGTGGCGGTGTTCAGCCGGACCTGCTCCGAACCCACGACATTGGACGGCTGGTTCAAGCCCGGAACACCCGTTAGGAACGCCGCCACCAGGTCGGTGCGCGGATAGTTGGTGGGCGCCTTCACGCCGGCACCACCGAACAGGACTTCAAGCAACGTGGGCAGGACCGGATTGGTGACGTAATCGGCAAACTGGCTGTCATCCTTGGGCTCGCTCGAATTGAACTTGTTCTTGTCCTTGAGACCAATCACGAGTTCGTTGACCAGCGGCATGCCCAGGCGCGACACCTGCACCAGCGCGCCGGTCTGCGTGGTCGGGTCGAGACCGCTGCCCGGTGCAGCGCTCATCGTGCGCGTGGCCGGCACGCTGGCCGTGGTCCAGCCGCCGATGATCGTGCCCTTGCTTTCGGTGAGGCACGCGATCGGCACTTCGAGCACCAGCGCGGTGACGTTGGCATCGGCCAGCGAGTCGACGGTGGCAAACTCGGCCAGCGGATTCAGTTCGACCGCCGGATACTTGATGTTGACGAGGTCGAAGGTTTCGCCGAGGTTGACGACGAACGGATCCTTGCGCTGCCCGACGAATACGCGACCCGCACCCGAGCAACCGGGAATGTTGATGTCCCAGATGTGCTTGTTGGCGTAGCCGATGTAGTCGGAGATGGTCTTGGTGCCGATGTAGTCCACCGGCTTGTCGAACGTGGTGCCGCCCTGCGTGGTGTTGATCACCGCCTGCGACGTGCCGGAGCGGCGCGGGCCGCGGATCACGTTGAGCGTGAAGGTTTCGCGCGTGTTCAGCGCCGGCGAGTTCGGTGTGGCGACATTCGCGCTGCCGTTCTGCACCAGCGGAATCGAGATGCGCTTGCCGCCGATCATGAACGCGTTGTCGGCGTTGGCCGTCTGGAACTTGAACTGGAACGTCAGGTTCTCGACCGCGCCGCCGTCATTGGTGACATGGATCTCGTAGACGCCGTTGGTGTCCAGCTTGAAGTAGTTGGGACCGCCGTACGGATCCTGCAGCGGCAGATAGTTGGCGACGAGCGTCACATAACCTTCACGCCCCGGCTCGTAGCTCCTGAACATGTAGAAATCGGTGGCGTCCAGCTGCGGCTGGCCGGCGATGAAGGGTGCCTCGCGGTGGCTCGAAGCCAGCGTCGGGCCGGACAGACCGGCGGCGAATGTCGCCGCAACGAGCGCGGGCAGGACGGCCCGGCGGAAGTTGCTTGGGGTGCTTCGGGCAGCAGGCATGGCATGGTCTCCAGAGTTGGTATACGGGACAGGGTGCGCGGCGTTCCCGGAGGGAGGCCATGCGTCCACAGCCAGAGATACGCGGGCAGTGGCGCGTTGGATGCAGGCAGTTGCGTCTGCCGGATTGGGGGCGTGGGCCTGCCTCCACCGCTTCGGCTCCCGCCTCAATGCCCACCCGCACTATCGCCGTATGGGCAGCGGCGGCGCATTCGACGCCGCCGCCACGGGCGGGATCATCGTCCGGGCCGCGACCGGGCATGCACCAACACCTGGAACACCCAATGCGGGCGGAGCCATGTGGCTTGCGTCCAACCGTCGATCTCCAGACGGCCACCCGCGTATTGCGAAACACCCTTGCCTTTGCCCCATCGCCTGCGCGTCAGTGCGCGGAAGCAGGCCGCCAAAAAAAGAAACGGGCCAGCGGCCCGTTTCTTCAAGCGTGGTGTTGAAGCGAATCAACACATGACGCGCCTTTACTTCTTGGCGGGTGCCGGGGCCATCGCGTCGGGCTTCTTCTCTTCCATCATCTTCTTGCAGTCAGCCTTCATCTTGTCGTCGGCTTTCTTCGGATCCATGTCCTTGCAGGCTTGCATCATCTTGGCCTTGTCGGCGTCGCTCATGGCGCCGCCGTGGGCGGCTGCGAAGGCACCCACGGAAGCGGTTGCAAAAGATACGGCGATCAACATCGAGAGCAGCTTCTTCATGTATAGACTCCTTGGTTTGGGTTGGGAACGACCGTTCGAACCGAACAACGCGGGAGCATATATCAAGCATGGCCGCAAGTCACTATGACACCCCGCTGTCTCCAAACATCATTACGGTGTCGCTGAAGGCTCTGGCGGTGCTCGCCTGGGTCGGGGCCTGCCTGTCACCCCTCAACCTGCCGGCTGCCCCACGGGTGCCCACCGATCCGGCCGAGGTGCTGGAGCGCCTGCCGTTTCGGCCCGGCGACGCCACCGCACGCGAACTGGCCACTCTGCGTGCGGCCGCGACCCGGGCGGCCACGGAGACCCCGGCCGACCCATTGCCCGCGACACGGCTGGCCAGTCGCTACTACGAACTGGCCATTGCCCTCGGTGACCCGCGCTATATCGGCTACGCCGATGCCGTCATGGCGCCGTTTGCCCGGAGCCAGGACCCCGCCGCGCTGACGGTGCGCGGGCAGTTGCGGCAATACCGGCATGATTTCGATGGGGCGCTGGCGGATTTCGCCGGTGCGCTTGAAGCCGACCCAAAGTTTGCACTGGCCCACGCCTGGCGCGGCGCCATCTTTCTGGTGCAGGCGGACTACGCGGCGGCCAGGGCCGAATGCGACGCCCTGTTGGCGCTTGACCGGCCCACGCTCCATGGCGGCTGCATGGGGCTCGTACGCGCCTACGGCGGCAAGATGGAAGCCGGTGCCGCCGCGTTGCAGCGCGCGCTTGCCGGGACCCAGGACGCGGGCAACCGGCTGTGGCTGCTCACGCGCCTGGGCGAGGTGGCGGCCTGGCGCGGACAGCCGGACGAAGCGGAACGATACTTCCGCGCCGCGCTGGCACTGGGCATCGACGATGGCTACCTGCTGGCCGCCTGGAGCGACTTCCTTCTGGACCAGCGGCGGCCGGCCGAAGTCGTGAAGTGGCTTGCCCGCTGGGAAGCGTCGGACGGCTTGCTGCTGCGCCTCGCCTTGGCCGAGACCGCGCTCGGACTGCCCGCCGCCAAGGCGCACGTGCAGACGCTGGCGGACCGGTTTGCCGCGGCCAAAGTCCGCGGCGACACCACCCATCGGGCCGAAGAGGCGCGCTACCAGTTGCACCTGGCTGGCAATGCCCCCGCCGCACTCGCCGCGGCGGCTGCCAACTACCGGGTGCAACGTGAACCGCGCGACGCTCGCATCCTGCTGGAAGCGGCCATCGCGGCGAAGGATGCCGGCGCTGCGCAACCGGTGCGCGACTGGCTGCAATCGAGCGGATTCGAAGACGCGCCTATGCGGCAACTCGGCGCGGCGTCGGCGCGGCTGCCAACGGGTGCGCCCGCGCCGCAGGCCGGCAAGCCGGAGAGCAAGCCATGATGCGCCGGCAGATGCTGCTGGCGGTCCTGATATCGGTCTGCGTATCCGTTTCCATCCCGGCCCTGGCGCACAAGGCCAGCGACAGCTACCTCGTGCTACAGGTGAACGGTCAGGAAGTCACCGGCCAGTGGGACATCGCCCTGCGCGACATCGACTTCGCCATCGGCCTCGATGCCAATGGTGACGGCGACATCACCTGGGACGAGGTCCGTGCGCGCCATGCCGACATTGCGGCCTGGGCCATGGGGCGGTTGAAGCTGGAGCGCGGCGGCGCATGTACGTTGCAGGTGGGGGAGCACCTGGTGGACGATCACACCGATGGCGCCTACGCGGTGCTGCGCTTCACCGGCACATGCCCGTCCCGCGCGCAGGCGCTCGCGTTGAACTATCGCCTGCTGTTCGACATCGACCGGCTGCATCGCGGGCTGCTGCGGCTGGAACTCGATGGGGTCTCGCACACCGCGGTGCTGGGGCCGGATACCGGCGTGATGAACGTGCAGGCCGGCGAGACGTCGCGGCTGGCGCAGTTTGCGCAGTACCTGGTGGAAGGCATCTGGCACATCTGGATCGGCTTCGACCACATCCTGTTCCTCCTGGCACTGCTGCTGCCCGCCGTGCTGGTGCATGAACGGCGGCGCTGGACTGGCGTAGGCTCGTTCCGTGCGGCGCTGGTGGAAGTGCTGTGGGTGGTCACCGCCTTCACTGTCGCGCATTCGATCACGCTGTCGCTCGCGGCGCTGCAGATCATCGAGTTGCCGTCGCGCCTGGTGGAGTCGGCCATTGCCGCGTCGGTGGTGCTGGCGGCGGCCAACAACCTGTGGCCGGTGGTGGAGCGGCGGCGCTGGCTGGTGGCGTTCAGCTTCGGCCTGATACACGGTTTCGGCTTTGCCAGCGTGCTCACCGAGCTCGGCCTGCCGAAGGATGCGCTGGTGCTCTCGCTGCTGGGGTTCAACGCGGGCGTCGAGGTTGGTCAACTGGCCATCGTTGCGGTCTTTCTTCCGGTGGCTTATCTGTTGCGCAATACGCCGCTGTACCGCAAAGGCATATTCGTCGGTGGCTCGATATTCACCATGCTCCTGGCGCTGCTGTGGCTGGCGGAGCGGGTGTTCAACCTCAAGCTGATCAGCGCCTAGGTGGTCCGCTGCTCCCGTCCGGCTGCCCGCGCGGGGCCGTCTCGGCGTCGGCGCCCCCCTTAAGTACGCCCTAAGGCGCCCCCAAGTAGAATGCGGCGGCCGCGTCCCTGATTGCCCCCGCCATGCGCATCCTCCTGGTCGAAGACGACCCCATGATCGGCAAGACCCTCCATGCTGCACTGCAGCAGGAAAAGTACACGGTCGACTGGGTCCAGGACGGGCTCGCGGCCAGGGTGGCGCTGGAAACGGCCGCCGGCGCCTACGCTCTGGTGCTGCTCGACCTGGGCTTGCCCAAGAAAAGTGGACTGGATCTGCTGAAGGAAATGCGCCGCGCCGGCAACAAGGCGCGCGTGCTGGTGGTGACGGCCCGCGATGCCGTCGCCGACCGGGTGGCCGGCCTCGACGCCGGCGCCGACGACTACCTGGTCAAGCCCTTCAGCCTCGACGAGCTTTCGGCGCGGATGCGCGCGCTCCTGCGCCGCGACATCGCGCGCGAGGACAACGTGCTGCGCAACGGCGACCTCGAGCTCGACCCGACCGCGCACACGGTGCAGCAGGCCGGCAAGGCCATCGACCTGTCGGTCCGCGAGTTCGCGCTGCTGGCGGCGCTGCTCGAGCGGCCCGGCACCGCGCTCTCCAAGGCGCAGCTGGAAGAGCGGCTGTACGGCTGGGGCGAGGAAGTGGAAAGCAACGCGGTGGAGGTGCACGTCCACAACCTGCGCAAGAAACTCGGCGCGCCCGCCATCCGCACGATCCGCGGCGTGGGCTACGTGATCGCCCGCGCATGACGTCGATCCGCCGCACGCTGCTGGCCTGGCTGCTGCTGGGCATGGCTGCGGTCGCGGCGCTGGCCACGGTGGCCACGTACGTGGAGACCAAGCGCGAGATCGGCGATCTCTTCGACCTGCAGTTGAAGCAGCTCGCCTATTCGACGCGCATCGAGGATCTGCTGCGCGGACGCGGTCCCACGCCGTCGCCGCCCGACGGGCGACCGGCGCCCGGCGTGGCCCAGATCGTCACGCAGATCTGGAACCGCGAAGGCGTGCTCGTCTACTGGTCGCAGCCGAACACCGGCCTGCCGGTGCCGGCTACGGAAGGCTATTCGACCGTGATGGACAACGGCCGCGAGTGGCGCCTCTACACGCACGTGGTGGGCAATCACGCGCTGCAGGTGGCGCACGCGCTCGACGAACGCCGCGAAATCGCGACCCAGACCGCGCTGCGCACACTGCTGCCACTGCTCGCGCTGATCCCGTTCCTCGGCGTGCTGATCTGGTATGCGGTGGGCCGTGGCTTGCGGCCGCTCGACGCGATGTCGCGCGCCGTGGCCAAGCGCCGTCCCGATGCGATGGCGCCGCTGGCCGAGAACGCGTTGCCTTCCGAACTGCGCCCGCTCGCCGGCAGTCTCAACGCCCTGCTCGCGCGGCTCGACGAGGCGCTGGCGGCCCAACGGCGCTTCACTGCCGACGCTGCGCACGAATTGCGCACGCCGCTGGCCGCCGTCCGGCTGCAGGCGGAGCTGGCGGAACGCGCGCCCGATGCGCCTGCGCGGGCGGCGGCACTCACCGAACTCAAGTCCGGCGTCGATCGCGCCGTGCGCCTCGTCGAGCAGTTGCTGACGATGGCGCGCTTCGAACCGGAAGCCCTCGGCGCGACCGAATCTCTGGTCGACCTGACGCCCCTCGTGCACGATGCACTGGTCGCGCGTGCTGCGCTCGCGGAGGACAAGGGGGTCGACATGGGCAGTGTTCGCACCGCGCCGGTCGCCGTGCGCGGCGATCCGGCGAGCCTCGGCACCCTGCTCGCCAACCTGCTCGATAACGCGCTGCGGTACACACCGGCGGGCGGGCGCATCGACGTCGCCGTTGACGACGAGGACGGTGCCGCCGTCCTGACGGTCATGGATAGCGGCCCCGGCATCCCGGCGACCGAACGCGCCGGCGTCTTCGAGCGCTTTCGCCGTGGCTCCGCCGCCGGCGACGCCGCAGCCGTCGGCGGCAGCGGCCTTGGCCTTTCCATCGTCAAGCGCATTGCCGCAGCCCACGGAGCGACGGTGGCACTCGAAGACGGCGCCGGCGGGCAAGGACTCACCGTGCGGGTGCGATTCCCGCGAATGGACGGAACCACCTGACCGGTGCGCCTGTCAGTCCGATTCTCCGGCGGAGGATGAGGACGGTAGAATGCCGGCCTCGCCCGCATAGGCGGCCCTGGCGCAAGGCGCCGACCCCGGCCCCGCAATCAAAAGGCAGAACGAGATGAACAACGGCTGCACGCGCAACGTATCGGTGTCCTTGATGGCGATGGCCATTGCCGGCATCCTGCAATCGACGGGCAATCCGGCATATGCGCGCACGCTCGCGCCGATCGATGCGCTGGCAAAAGCCCCGGCGGCTGCGACCGCCGCCGGCAGCGGCCTCGTCAACGGCGCGACCCCGGCAACCGTGCGCATGGAGTCGCGTCTGGGCGTGCCCACGTTCCTGCCCGGTGAAGCCGCGCGCGCCAGTCTCAAGGCGCAGGCCGGCGCCCGCAAGACGGCATCCGATCCGGAGAACGCGGCACGCGCGTACCTGCGGGACATGGCCGATCTCTACCGGATCTCGACCGCTGAAGTCGAGGCGCTGCCCATCCATAACGTCCAGCGCCTCGACGGGGGTGGCACGATCGTGCGCTTCCGCGGTGCGGTCGACGGGGTCGAAGTCTTTCGCGAGCAAGCCAACGTGCTGCTGGACCGCAACGGCGAACTCGCCGCGATCGGCGGATTCGTGATGGGTGCGGGCAGTTCGCGCAAGCTGGCGGAAACGGCCACTGCGCACGATGCCGGTGCAGCAACCGCGGTGGCGCTGGGCGACTACGGATTCACGCCCGCTGTCGCGACGCAATTAAAGCGCACCGTCGATGCCAATGGCTTCATCCGCCTGGGATTGCCCGCGGGCACCGCAAGCGCGGATGGCGCGGTCATGGCCAATACCGCGCGCGTCAAGCCCGTGTGGTTCCGCCTGCCGGGTTCGCTGCAGCGCGCGTACTACATCGAACTGCAGATGCGCGATGCGGAGTCGGCGGGTGGTACGGACTACTATGCCTATGTCGTGGATGCCGGCGATGGGCGGATTCTCTTTCGCCATAACCAGACCTCGCATGTCGCGTTCTCGTATCGCGTGTACGCCGAGGCCAGCGGCCTGCCGCTCCCGGGTCCCAGTGGACGCAACGGCTTTCCCCATCCGACTGGGGTCCCGGACGGCTATCAGGGGCCGCTCGTCCCGCCCAACCTGCTGACACTCGAGAATGCGCCCTTCAGCAAGAACGATCCGTGGCTGCCGCCTGGCGCAACGACCACGCTGGGCAACAACGTCATCGCCTATTCGGACTCGTTCATCCTCAACGGATTCGGCCCCGCGGCCAGCAGCGAGTGCAACGTGTCGCTGCCGGTGGACGGCGACATGCACGCGTGCACCAATGGCGCCAACGCCTTCGATTACGTCTACGACACCACTCTCGAGCCCAACGCCAATCGCACGCAGGTGATGGCCGCCGTGACCAATATGTTCTACATGGTCAACTTCCTGCACGACTGGTATTACGACGCCGGCTTCGACGAAGTGTCGGGCAATGGCCAGACCAGCAACTACGGGCGCGGCGGTATTGACGGCGACGAACTTCTGGCCGAGGTTCAGGACTCGTCGGGCACCAACAATGCCAACATGTCCACGCCCGTGGACGGCGGCAGTCCGAGGATGCAGGTCTACCGGTGGACGTCGGGCGTCACGCTGGCCAAGGTTGCCGCGCCCGCGACGATTGCCGGCACGAAGCCCTCCGGCAGCGCCGCCTTCGGCGCCCAGACTTTCGACTTCACGAATGTGGTCGTGCTCGCGCTCGACGAAGCGAATGCAACCGGGCCCACCACCACGGACGGCTGTACGCCATACACCAACCCCGCTGCGGTCGCCGGCAAGATTGCCGCCGTTGATCGCGGCGTGTGCACGTTCTTGGTCAAGGCCAAGAACGCGCAGGCCGCGGGCGCCACAGGTGTCGTCGTCATCAACAACGTGGCGCCCGGCACCTCCAACATGTCGGGCGACGACGCAACTGTCACCATTCCCGCCGTCCTCATTTCGCTCGCCGACGGCAACGCAATCAAGGCGCAGATCGCGGCGGGCACGGCCGTCACCATGCGCATGGCCCGCAAGACCACCGTCGCCCGCGAGGGTGGGCTCGACAACGCCACGATCGCCCACGAGTGGGGGCATTACATCAGCAACCGCCTGGTGGGCAACTCCAACGGCCTTACCAGCAATCATGCCCAGGGGCTTGGCGAGGGCTTTGCCGATTTTCACGCTTTGTTGCTGCTGGTCAAGGAAGGCGACCGCAACCTGCCGGCCAACGCGAGCTACAGCGGAACCTTCAGCGACTCCGCGTACCCCGTCACCGGACCGGACTTCGCCCCCGACGTTCTGGACAACGCCTTCTACTTCGGGCTGCGGCGCTATCCGTACTCGCTTGACATGACGAAGAATCCGCTGACGTTCCGGCACATCAGCGATGGTGTCGCCCTGCCGACGTCGGCTGAACGCTCACCGAAGAACGGCAGCTCGGCCAATGCCGAAGTCCACAACACCGGCGAGATCTGGGCATCGATGCTGTGGCAGTGCTACGGCAATCTGCTGAACGACACGCCGCGCCTCACCTTCGCGCAGGCGCAGGACCGGATGAAGAAATACCTGGTGGCGGCGTACAAGCTGATGCCCGCGGATCCGACGGTGGTGGAAGCTCGCGATGCGCTGCTGGCCGCGATGCAGGTGCGCGATCCCGCGGACCGCGAGCAGTGCCTGCACGGCTTCGCCAAGCGTGGCGCCGGTGTCGGCGCCGTGGCACCCGATCGCCTGAGCGAGGATAACAAGGGCGTGGTGGAGAGCTTCATGACGGTGAAGCCGGCGGGCGGCACCAAGCGCCCCGTGGTGGAGTACTACCATGCCGAATTCGATCACTACTTCGTCACCGACATCCCGGACGAGATCGCCAAGCTCGACAACGGCACGTTCAAGGGCTGGAAGCGCACCGACGAATCGTTCTCCGCCTATGCGAGCCCGCCCACCGGCAGTGCCGGCGTGTGCCGCTTCTTCAGTACGTCGTTCTCGCCGAAGAGCTCGCACTTCTATACGCCCGACGCCAATGAATGCGGCGTGGTGCGGGCCAATGCCGACTGGCAATTCGAGGCCGTCGTGTTCGGCGTGCTGGCACCAGGCCCCGCCGGCAACTGCCCGGACGGCACGGTGGCGGTGTACCGGCTCTACAACAACGGCCAGGGCGCCGCGCCCAACCATCGCTATACGACCAGCCTCACGACGCGCACGCAGATGATGGCCAAGGGCTGGATCCCGGAAGGCTATGGCGACCTCGGCGTGATCATGTGCTCGCCGACGTGACAGCAAAGAAAGGGGTCAGGGTCGAATTAAAAAAGGGGTCAGGGTCGAATT
>JANNYI010000102.1:0-1711 GCA_031410015.1 Betaproteobacteria bacterium
CCGAAAACGCCCCTTTGATTGTTTTGTCGGCGTGGATCCAGCCGCGCGGGCCCGCGGCACCAACCCCGCGTGGCTTAAGCCTCGCCTACAGCAAAATTCGCGGCGATGTCCGCCGCCGGGTCAGAGGCCCCAGCGCAACGCCAGCGGCTGCACGTCGCGCGCGAGTTCGAGCAATCCCGCCCGGGTGGCCGGATGCAGCGCCTCCAGCGGATGCCGCACGGCGTCGCTCGCGATGACGCCACCTTCCATCATCACCGTCTTGGTGGCGCGCAAACCGCACTGCCGGTTTTCATAGTTGATCAGCGGCAGGATGCGCGCGTACTTCGCCGCGGCATCGCTGCGCCGTCCCGCGAGATAGTCGACCACCACCGGGCGGATCAGGTCCGGCAACAGCGCGCTGGCCATCGTGCCGGTGGCGCCGGCGTCGAGATCCGCCATCAGCGTGATCGACTCCTCGCCGTCGAACGGACCTTCGATCAGGTTGCCACCTGCACTGATCAGGCTGCGCAGCTTGGCCGCGGTGCCGGGCATTTCGATCTTGAAGTAGCGCACCAGCGGCACTTCGGTGGCAAGCCGCACGAGGAACGGCACCGACAGCGCAACCCCCGACAAAGGCGCATCCTGCACCATGATCGGCAGTCCCGAGGATTCCGCCACGTGGGCAAAGTGCGCGAGCATGCCCGCCTCGTCGGCCTTCAACCCGGTGCCGTGATAGGGAGGCATCAGCATCAGCATGCGCGCACCTGCCGTAGCGGCGGCACGGCCGCGCTCGCCGGCGACGCGGGTGCTGAAATGGCTGCAGGTGACGATCACGGGCACGCGGCCCGCGACATGGTCGAGCGACAGTTCGAGCAGGGTCGTGCGCTCGGCGTCGGTCAACAGGAACTGCTCGGAGTAATTGGCGAGAATGCAGACGCCATCGACCCCCTGGTCGATCATGCAGTCGAGCACGCGCCGCATGCCGGGAAGATCGAGATCGCCGCCATCGGTGAACGGCGTGGGTGCGATCGGATACATTCCGGTCCAGCGCGAATTCGCGGCGATGCTCATTCGACGAGCCTCCACATCGATGCGATGCGCCGACACCTGGGGCGACGGCGCACAGGCACGCCGGCTATCGCCAGGTGGTTAGAAATCCTGCGTGACGACCGCGGCCAGCCCCGTTCCGGGGCCGATGAGATAGATGGACGAAGTCTGCGGTGACGTCAGGGTTATGACGGGGTCCGGCGTCACCACGGGTGCGCCCGTGGCGGTATTGGTGAACCTGAAGGTATACGTTCCCGCAGGCAGGATGTTGTAGCCCGATGCCGTGGGTGACGCGAGCCCCGTGACCATCGGCACCACGGATGCGGTCGATGTCACGGTGATCGGGCCGCCGCCGGACGACGCGTTCACGATCCGCACAAACGCCGCATTGCTGGGCGCGGGCAGGTTGACGTCGGCCAGGTACACCGCCTGCGTCGCGCCAGGGAAGCCGGTGATGAATAGGGTCTGGTCCGTGGCGGGCGCCAGTGTCGACGTGACGGAAGCCAGCGTCGGGGCCTGCGTACCCGTGTTCACGAAGCTCATCACCTGTGCCGCGCCCTGCACGACGTCGTTGTATTGGCGGACCCCGGTGTAGGGAACGACAAGGGCGACCGGGTTGGCGTTTTTCAGCAGGTCAACCGCTGTGGTCTCGGTAGCCGCATGAACGGTCTTCACCCGTGCCAGC
>JANNYI010000103.1:0-1175 GCA_031410015.1 Betaproteobacteria bacterium
AGGTGGGACGGCGTGGCGACCTGCGAGCGGGCCATGCGGTCCGGCAGGTAACTGCACGGGTAGGGCGCCGTGACATAGAACTGCAGGATTGCGTGCGGCAGGTCGTTCAGTCGTGACATTAGGCCTCGCTCAGGCTCGCCCGGGCGGAGCAGGTCAGTTCCCAGCGCCGCGGCGGCTCGGCGTAGTTTACCAACGCCGAGACCGCATGCAAGAAATCGGCGCGCTTTATTTCACGCGCACCCAGGCTGGCGAGGTGGGCGGTGTTCATCTGGCAGTCGATGAGCGCAATCCCCCGCGAGCGCAGGTCGGCCGCCAGCGCCGCCAAGGCGACCTTGGAGGCGTCCGTCGCCCGCGCGAACATCGACTCGCCGTAGAACATTCGTCCTACCGCCATCCCGTACAGCCCGCCCACGAGGGCGCCGTCCAGCCATGTCTCGAAAGAGTGCGCGTACCCGAGCTGGTGCAGGCGCTGGTATGCGGCGCGCATCTCCGGGCCGAGCCAGGTGCCGGGTTGCTGGCGCCGCGGGCCTGCGCAGCCTTCGAGCACCGCCCCGAACGCGGTGTCGACGCGCACTTCGTATCCCCGGTTGCGCATGCTCTTGCCAAGCGAACGTGAAATCTTCAGCTCGTCCACATGCAGCACCATGCGCGGGTCCGGGGACCACCACAGCAGCGGCTCGCCCTCCGAGAACCAAGGAAAGATCCCGCGCCGGTAGGCCGCCAGGAGCCGCTCCGCGGAAAGGTCGCCCCCCGCGGCCAGCAGGCCGTTGGGCGCCTTGAGCGCGCGCTCGACCGGCGGGAAGGGGGTGTGGCGTTCCAGCCAGGGGATCACTGCGGCCCTAGCAGCGCACTTGCTGGCGGCAGTAGCTGTCGAGTTCGTTCACCACTGCGCTTCCGGAGACGGCCTGGCGCACTGCGCCGCCATGTTCCAACGCCAGCTTGAACTCGTACTTGGCGAAAAACTCGTTGAACATCTCGCCTCCGAGCGTGCCCGTCGCGAACAGTTCATCGGACTTCGTGTCGTGTTCGAGCAGGATCGCCGCGAGCGGCTGTGGCGCCGGCCCGGCCACAACACGCCCGCCCCGGGCCGGGTCGTACTGGCTGTGCTCGGCGCAGCAGTGGATCACCTCGGCGTGCTTGTTGCGCGCGCTCGATTCGGCCCGGTAGCTGATGAA
>JANNYI010000104.1:0-19935 GCA_031410015.1 Betaproteobacteria bacterium
CGACCCGCTAAATGGTGGTCTGTCCCTGATTCTTCCGGCGGTATAGTCCTGCTTTACGGGAGCACCATGAGCACCGAAGCACCACCTGCCAAACACATCCGCCTGACATCGCATCCGGTGGCCGATTCGCCGGGCGTGCGACCGATCCGCTGGGGGCGCGCCGATCCGGCGGAGCGCGGTCCGGTCGTGGGCAGCACCACCAACCGCAGCCATCGCAACGTGATCGGCACGCACAGTGGCTCGTACGGTGTCTATCGCGCGCTGGCCGTGGCCGCCGGATCGCTCATGCGGGGGCACAAGCCTGACCTCACCAACACGATGCCCTCCGATCCGCTGGGGCCGTATCCGGCATGGGGCGACGCCGATCGCATCGTGTCGATGGATCCGTTCGGCGCCATCGTGGCCGATGTGTTCCGCGCCGAGATTGCCGCTGGCGTGGACATCCGGCCGACCATCGCAGTCACCAAGGCGCACATCGACATGCCCGAGGTGCGCGAGGCGATGGCAGCGGGGCGCCTGAAGCCCGACGGCCGCATCCTGCTCGAGAATGGTTCCGCGGTCGTGACCAAGACGGCGATCGAACCCGTGTGGTGGTTGCCCGGCGTGGCGCAGCGCTTCGGCTGCAGCGAGGCGGAACTACGCCGCGCGCTGTTCGAGGAAACGGGCGGCATGTATCCCGAACTCGTCACGCGCAGCGATCTCGAAGTGTTCCTGCCCCCGATCGGCGGGCAGACGGCCTACGTGTTCGGCAATCCGCACGACCTCGCCAACCCGGCGGTCACGCTCACGATGCGCGTGCACGACGAGTGCAATGGGTCCGACGTCTTCGGTTCCGACATCTGCACGTGCCGGCCGTACCTTACGCATGCGATCGAGGAGTGCATCCGCGGCGCACAGGAGGGCGGCGTGGGCCTCGTCGTCTATTGCCGCAAGGAAGGCCGGGCGCTGGGCGAGGTCACCAAGTTCCTCGTTTACAACGCGCGCAAGCGGCAGGCGGGCGGGGATTCGGCCAGCAACTATTTCCTGCGCACGGAGTGCGTGGCCGGCGTGCAGGACATGCGCTTCCAGGAGTTGATGCCCGACGTGCTGCACTGGTTCGGCATCCGCCGCATTCACCGGCTGGTGTCGATGAGCAATCTCAAGTACGACTCGATCGTGGGCTCCGGCATCGAGGTGGGCGAGCGCATCAAGATTCCCGACGCGCTGATCCCCGAGGATGCGCGCGTGGAGATGGATGCCAAGACGGCCGCGGGTTACTTCACCGACGCGAAGCTGCCGGATGCGGAGGAACTGGCGCAGGCGAAGGGCCGCGGATTGTGATGCTGGTTTCGTTCACACGGGCGCTTGCGCGGCTGAAGCCGCGCCTACAGGAGCTTGCACGCGGATGGTGATGGACTTGGCGGTCGAGCGGCCGACCGATGCGCTATTGAACGTGGCGGCGATCCGCGCGCGTTGCGGCAACATTGCGACCGCGGTCACCGAGGGGCGGTCGCGTCATTGGCGCATCGACCGCAGCCGGCTCGACGCCGCCGCCGAACGCGTGGCCGCGGTCACGCGCCGCCGCTATCCCGCGCTGGCCATTCCGTATCACAGCCGCTGGCGCCATTTCGAGGCGGGTGGCGTCAACCGCAAGGCGGAGCTGGATGCGGCGCTGGCGGGACGCCCGGCAGCGGATGTCGCCTGCGCGCAGATCGACCTGGCGGTGGTGAGCGTGCTGCTCGATGCCGGTGCCGGCGCGGCATGGCATTTCGACGAACCCGCGAGCGGTCAGCGGTTCACGCGCTCGGAAGGGCTGGGCGTGGCGAGTTTCCGCGCATTCATGGCCGGTGCGTTTGCGGCGACGAAGGGCGACCCTTGGCGCGTCGATGCGGTGGCGCTCGCCACCGTCGATGCCGCCACGCTTGCGCGCTGGTTCCAGGTCGGTCCCGGCAATCCGCTGGTGGGACTGGAAGGACGCGCCGCGCTGCTGCGGCGATTGGGTGCCGCGCTGCTGCGCGAAGACAGTGCTTTCAATGGTCGGCAACGGCCCGGTGCGTTGTTCGATGCCTTGACGGTGCAGGGAACGAATCGCTCGGTGCGCGCGGAGGCAATCCTGCGCGCGTTGCTCGATGGCCTCGGCCCGATCTGGCTCGCCGGCAATGCCATCGACGGCGTCGCGCTGGGCGATGTCTGGCGCCATCCCTTCGCGGGTGGCGAGGGCAAGACCGCCGGCTGGGTGCCGTTCCACAAATTGTCGCAGTGGTTGACCTATTCACTGTTCGAGCCCTTCGAGTGGGCGGGCATCGAAGTCGCCGGGCGCGATGACCTGACGGGCCTGCCGGAATACCGCAACGGTGGACTGCTGATCGATACCGGCGTACTGGTGCTGCGCCAGTCCGGCGCGGCCGCGGTCGCTTGGGACGTCGGCAGTGAACTCGTGGTCGAATGGCGCGCGCTGACGGTGGCGCTGCTCGACGATCTGGCACCGCGCGTGCGCCAACTGCTCGGCGTCTCCGACCTGCCGTTCGCGTGCATCCTCGAAGGCGGCACGTGGGCCGCCGGCCGCGAACTGGCGGCCGAGTTGCGCGATGGCGCGCCACCGCTCACCATCAACAGCGACGGCACTGTTTTCTGATATCAAATTCAACTTCAACGGAACCCCCATGCCCGCCAATGTCCGCGTCCTCGACCACCCGCTGATCCAGCACAAGCTGACGCTGATGCGCAAGAAGGAAACCAGCACCACCAGCTTCCGGCGGCTGCTGAACGAGATCGGCTCGCTGATGGCCTACGAGGTCACGCGCGACATGCCGATGCACGAAGTGATGATCCAGACGCCGCTTGAGACGATGAACTCGAAGCTGATCGACGGCAAGAAGCTGGTGTTCGTACCCATCCTGCGCGCCGGCACGGGCCTGCTCGACGGTTTCCTGTCCGTGGTGCCCGGCGCGCGCGTGGGGCACGTGGGCCTCTATCGCGATCCCAAGTCGCTGGTGGCGGTGGAGTACTACTTCAAGATGCCGGGCGGCATGCCCGAGCGCGATGCGATCGTGCTGGACCCGATGCTGGCCACGGGCAACTCGGCCGTGGCGGCGGTGGAGCGATTGAAGGAAACGCAGCCGCGCTCGATCCGCTTCGTGTGCCTCGTGGCGTGTCCCGAGGGCGTGCGCACGTTCCAGGCCGCGCATCCCGACGTGCCGATTTTCACCGCTGCGATCGATCGCGAGCTGAACGACCACGGCTACATCCTGCCGGGGCTGGGTGATGCCGGCGACCGCATCTTCGGCACCAAGTAGGGCGGGCTGCACCGTCATGGCCGACCTGCTGCTGCGCAACGCCACGCTGCCGGACGGGCGCACCGGCATCGACGTGCTGGTGGCCGCCGGCCGCATCGTCAACGTGTCGCCGCGGATCAACGCCGCGGCGGCGCAGACGATCGATGCCGAGGGCCAGCTGCTGACGCCGCCCTTCGTCGATCCGCACTTCCACATGGACGCGACGCTGTCCTACGGGCTGCCGCGCGTGAACGCGAGCGGCACGCTGCTGGAAGGCATCGCGCTGTGGGGGGAGCTGAAACCCTCGCTGACACAGGACGCGATCGTCGAACGCGCGCTTGCTTATTGCGACTGGGCGGTGGCCAAGGGTCTGCTGGCCATCCGGTCGCACGTGGATGTGTGCGATCCGCGGCTGCTGGCCGTGGAGGCGCTGCTGCACGTCCGCGAGAAAGTGAAGCCGTACCTCGACCTGCAACTCGTGGCGTTTCCGCAGGACGGCGTGCTGCGCTCACCCGGCGCGCTCGAACAACTGAAGCGCGCGTTGAAGATGGGCGTGGAGGTCGTCGGCGGCATTCCGCATTTCGAACGGACGATGGATGACGGCGCCGCAAGCGTGCGCATCCTGTGCGAACTGGCGGCGGAGCTTGGCCGGGCCGTCGACATGCATTGCGACGAGACCGACGACCCGCAATCGCGGCACATCGAGTCGCTGGCTGCGCAGACGATCCGGCTTGGCCTGCAGGGGCGCGTGACGGGCTCGCACCTGACGTCGATGCACTCGATGGACAACTATTACGTGTCGAAGCTGATTCCGCTGATGCGCGAAGCCGGCGTGCATGCGGTCGCCAATCCGCTGATCAATATCACGTTGCAGGGACGGCACGATACCTACCCGAAGCGGCGCGGCATGACGCGCGTGCCTGAGCTGATGGCGGCCGGCGTCAATGTTGCCTTCGGCCACGACTGCGTGATGGACCCGTGGTACTCGCTGGGCAGCGGCGACATGCTCGAAGTCGCGGCGATGGGCCTGCATGTGGCGCAGATGACCAGTCAGGACGGCCTGCGCGCGTGCTTCGATGCGGTCACGATCAATGCGGCGAAGGTGATGGAACTCGACGGCTACGGCATCGCGCCCGGCAAGCGCGCCGACTTCGTCCTGCTGCAGGCGCGCGACCCCGTCGAGGCGATCCGGCTGCGGGCCACGCGCTTGAAGGTGTTTCGCGCCGGCAAGATCGTGGCCGAAACGCCCGCGGCCACCGCGCGCCTCGACCTGCCGGGCCGACCGGGAACCGTGGATTGGCGCTCGCCGCGCTGACAGCGGAGACGACCCACAGGTTTGGATCGGCCTCGCGGATGCATTGGCATCGCGGCACAACCTTTACCATCGAGCGCAGCGCGCTTCCGGGAGCAGGCCTTGGACGAAACGGGTTCCATTTCCAAACGTCATTTCCTCAAGATGATCGGCCGCCTGGGCGGCGCCGGGGCGATGTACCGCGCGATGGGCGCCCTCGGGTTCGTCGCCTCCACCGACGGCTGGGCAGGCCCGATCAGGATCGAGAGCGGGGCGGGCAAGGGCAAGACGGTCGTCATCCTGGGTGCCGGCATCGGGGGGCTGACCACCGCCTACGAGCTGTCCCGGGCGGGCTACCGGTGCGTCATCCTCGAAGCGCTGGATCGCGCCGGCGGCCGCAATCACACCGCCCGGCGCGGATCGGTCGTGGAAGAGGAGAGCGCGGAACATGGCCGCACGAAGCAGGTGAGCCAGCTGGACGAGGGGCTCTACCTCAACCTCGGACCGGGACGGCTGCCGTTCCACCATCGCCGGATTCTTCACTACTGCCAGGAACTTGGCGTGAAGCTCGAGGTTTACATCATGAGCGCCACCGCCAACCTCTATCAGTCGGACGCCGCGTTCGGCGGCAAGCCGATGCCGCGGTATCGCCTGACCAACGATCTCAACACACATGTCTCCGAACTGCTGTCGAAGGCGATCAACAGGAATGCGCTCGACGACGAACTGCGCCCCGAGGATCGCCCGCGCCTGCTGGAGCTGCTGCGCAATTTCGGGGATCTTCCTGCGGTCGCAGGCGGGGTTCCCAGCATCTCCGGCGACGAGACGCCGCGCACCGGGTGCATCGCGCCGACCACCATCGAGGCCATCTGCCGGGCCAATCCCACGCTCCCGCTGCGCGACCTGCTCGACTCCAGGCTGTGGCACCACCACTACTTCCAGACGCTCGAAGCCGAGTGGCAGCCCACGCTGTTTCAACCGGTGGGCGGCATGGACAGGATCGTCGATGGATTCAAGCGCAAGGTGGGTCGCCTGATTCGCTATCGGTGCGAAGTCACCGGTCTGACCACGGGCGCGGACGGCGTCACGGTGCAGTACCGCAACCATCGCACGGGTGCTACCGAAAGCATGCACGCGGACTACTGCGTCAGCAACATCCCGATCAAGCATCTGAAGCGGGTACGCGCGAATTTCAGCGACGACTACCGGGCGGCGCTCGACCAGTATCGAGGGGACGCGCTCTACAAGCTGGGCTGGCAGGCCAACAGCCGCTTCTGGGAGGCGAGTCCCAACGACATCTACGGCGGCATCAGCTACACCGACGATCCGATCACGCAGATCTGGTATCCCTCCTACGACTATTTTTCCGCCAAGGGGACGCTGACCGGCATCTACACCTACAAGGAGCAGGCCCTCGCCTTCGGCAGGATGAGCCTGCAGGATCGCGTGGTCGCCGCGCGGCGCGGCGCCGTCAAGCTGCACGCCGAGTTCGGGAGCGAGGCCATCGTGCCCAGCGCCAAGGCCATTTCGGTCGCCTGGTCCAATGTGCTGTTCCAGGGCGACGGCTCGTCCGACTGGAAGCCGGAGAATCCGGCCGATCAACGCGCGTACAAGAGGCTGCTCGCTCCTGAAGGACGATTCTTTTTGATCGGCGACCAGGTTTCGCCGTACCCCGGCTGGCAGGAAGGCGCGATCATCTCGGCCGAGCACGCGATGGCGCAGATCACCGGACAGCGCTCGACGTCGGTGGCGATGTTCGAATCGGCGCCCGATTCACGGCAGATGCTGATGGACCTCGTGTAGAGGCCGCGGCGTTGCTGCCGCTGCGTCCGTGAGGCGGGTGGATCGTCCAGCGCACGGGTGATGTCGTCCATTCGCACAGCGAAATTGACCGTCGTCGGATCGCTACGATAGTATCGTCCAACGTTTTCCCATCAACGCATCGGGTTCCACTTGTGGCCGGTCGATTGCACAGCGTCTTCCAATGGTCCGGGTTGGACGATGAAACGTAGCGCACGGAGCGAAGCGCGATCCAGCACCAACCTGTTCTGGTGCATCGCCTGCTTCATGATCCTGTTCTGCATGCGGGCGGTACCTGCGGTCGCCCAGGCGACGGCGCCCGTTGCCGTTGCCGGCCCCGACATCTCGGCCGTGGTGGCGGTTCCTGTCATCATCGACGGCAGCAAGAGCCATGATCCCGGCGGGCAGCTGATCACCTTCCACTGGACCATTGCCGACGCGCCGTCCGGAAGCATGGCGACACTCGACGTTGCCGACCCCGCGCCGGTGTTCGTCCCGGACATTCCGGGAACCTATCTGTTGCAACTGGTCGTCAGCAACCAGGACGGAACAGCGAGTGCCCCCTCGACCATGGCGCTGATCGCCTTCGCCAGCAGCCCGTTCCCCAACGCACGAGCAGGCAAGAACCGCCGGGTCGCGGTCGGATCGCGGGTCGACCTCGACGCCGGGATGAGCTTCGATCCTCTGGACAAGCCGCTGACCTATCGCTGGACGCTGATGTCGGCGCCGAAGGCGAGCAGGATCGGCGATGCGGGCATCATGCTGCGTGACAGCGCGCGGCCCTGGTTCACGCCCGATGCGGCCGGTGCGTATGTGCTCCGACTGGAGGCGAGCAACGGCGAACGCGTCGCCGAGGATCGTATCGTGGTGACGGCAGCCGCCGGCAATCTCGCGCCGATCGCCGATCCCGGCTGGTTCCAGTACCTCGAGCGCCGCGGGCCGATCGCCATGGACGGCACCGCGAGCGTCGATCCCGACGCCGGGCCTTCGCCACTGGCCTTCGCATGGAGCCTGGTGGCGCGGCCTCCGGACAGCGCGCTCAACGGCAACGCGATCGTCAACGCAGGCGCGGCAGTTGCCGGCGTCACGCCCGACGTCGACGGCGCCTACGTGTTCCGCCTGACGGTCACCGACGGTGTGGCGAGCGATGCCGACAACGTGCTCGTGCGGCAGTCGACGTTGGGTGCGCGCGACGCGAACGAAGCAGCGTCCCGCGGCAGCGCTGCCTTCAATGCGATGCCGGGCGGCAGTACCACAGCCAATCCGGATGGCAGGAAGCAACTCTCCAACTTCGCGCTGCAGGTGCACCCCATCGTCCTGAACGTGGCGGCTGGGGGCCGCGGTGCGGTCACGATCACGCTGCTGGCACCGCCATCGAGCGCGGGGGCCGCAAGGCTCGATGTGACCGGCCTCCCTCGTGGCGTCACTGCAACCTTCGGGACCCGGACTCTCGTGACGGGTGACAGCACGCTGCTGACATTGCGCGCCGATGCTGGCGCGCCGGTCGGACGTCATTTCCTGCGGATCACGGCCACCGATGTTTCGAGCGGTGCTGCTGCCACGAGTTGGGCCGCCTTGCAGCTCAACGTGATGGCGGAGAACCTGGAGAGCGGGCGGGGAGTCTATTGCGCGGGCGACACGTCGGTGGTCAAGACGGCAATCTACGTGGCACCCTACGGCACCGACAGCGCGAGCTGCGGCCGGACCGCCGAGCTCCCCTGCGCCAGCATTCAACGGGGCATCGATAACTGCACGCAGGCGGGTTGCGGCTTGCTGGTGCGCCATGGGCTCTACAGGACCACGGCCACGATCTCGCTCAAGGACGGCGTCAGTATCTTCGGCAGCTGCAGCTTCAACGGCGCGCCCGATGAAAATTCGGCGGCCGCAAGGTATCGCACCGTGATCGAGGCGTCGCCGGCCCCCGGCAGCCCGGCACTGAATGGCGACGGCATCAACCGGCCAACCTTCGTTTGGAATCTGGTGATCGTGGGCAAGGACGAGACGGAAACCGGGGTCTCGGGTATCGCCAGCATCGTGATGGCAGCGAGCCATAGCCGCGGCATCACTATGGCGTTTTCGACGCTGGTTGCGGGCAAGGGCGGGCCTGGTATCAACGGCCGGTCGTTCCCAGGCGGGTCGGGTGGCCCCGGCCTCAATTCCAGCAACTCCATGGACGGCGGTCCGGGCGGGCGGGCGTGCTCCGCAGCCCCGACGGGGGGGCCGGGCAACGGCGGGAAGGGTGGCGACTGGCAGTTCTTTGAGACTTACGATTGTGGCCTCTACTACTGCGGCTGCACCGGCGTTGGGGATACCACAGGCAAGCGTGGAAACGATAGCGGTCCTGTCAGGGGCGGGGTCGGCGGTGGCCCCGGAGGCCAAGGATGCGGGTGCGCCTACGTGGACGGCGTTCCGGACGGTAACCGCGGAACGCCGGGTGACGCCGGGTCGTGCTCCACACTTGGCGGCAGGCCAGGCGGCCTGTTCGGCAGTTTTGTGGGCGCGGCGTGGATGGCCTCCGTCGGTGGCTCGGGCGGCCCGGGCACAGTAGGCAGCGGGGGTGGGGGTGGCGGCGGCGGCGGTATTGCGGCGCGCGTCATATATGGGTACCCGCCGGCCACCTGGCCCGGTCAACCGGGCGGCGGCGGTGGCGGTGGGGGGTGTGGCGGTCCAGGAGGCACGGGCGGCGGGCAGGGCGGCGCTTCGATTGCGCTCGTGCTGGTCGATTCGACCATTGCCGGGGTTCCGGAGGGGGCCAATAGTCTGGTTCCAGGGCCGGGAGGCGTCGGGGGTGTTGGTGGCAAAGGCAGCGAGGGCGGTGTGGGCGGGCCGGGCGCGCCTGGCACCCCGGGTCACAACATACCAATGAATAAACCTGCGGTTTGCAGTGCGAATGTCCCCGGTGCCGGCGGCCCGGGTGGCGCCGGGGGGCGAGGCGGACCGGCCAGCGGAGGCGCGGGCGGCAACGGCGGACCTTCGCTAGGCATTGCGCTGGTCGCGGGCTCGCCCAATCCGGGCACACGGAGTGGCATCTATGCCGGTCTCCCCGGCCCGGGGGGCGCCAAAGGCGTGGGCGGATTTGGCGATCAAAGGCCCCAACCTTGCAACGGCGCGGACGGGGACAATGGCCTGACCGGTGGGAGCGCCGCAATCTGGGACGCGAAAAACTGATGCCCTGCCTTCTCCTTCCGCTGGTGCGCGGCCTCGTCGTGGCTACCATGTTCATGCTCGCCATGACGGCAGGCGCCGCCGACGTCGCGTGTCCGCCGGCGTGCAAGGGGCAGACGCTCACCACGCCCAACTTCTCGCACCAGGATCTTGCCAACGCCGACTTCGAAGGCGCGACGATCGTGGGTGGCGTGTTCATCCGCGCCAACCTTGCCGGCGCCAAATTCACCAATGCCAGGTTTCAAGGCGTGGAGAGCCATCCGACGCAGACGCCCGACTTCACGTTCGCCAACCTGACGAACGCCACGTTTGTCGGGGCGACGTTCTCGGCGCCAACTTACTTCACCTACGCAACGCTCACCTGCGCCGATTTTTCGCAGACCAACCTCGCCAACGGCAACGCCGTGTTCGGCGACGAGCCGCTCATCTACACCTACGATCGGGATAAACCCGACGCCTGCCGCATTAAGTTCCAGGCCACCACGATGAACTGCGAGTTCATCAACGACTGGCGCAATTTCGATCTCGGCGGCGCGAATGTGCGCGCGTGCCTGCGCCTGCTCGCGAAGCGCGATTTTTCCTACGCGATGATGCCGCGCGTGGACTTTAGCGGCGCCTACCTCGCCGGCGTCAACTTCAGCCACGCGCAAATGCATGGCGCCAATCTCAGCAGGGCCAACCTGACCGGTGCGAACATGGGCAACGTATTCCTGTCGACCGGCGCCAACGGCACTGGCGCAGCGATACTTGAGAGCGCGCATCTCAAGAACGTCAATCTGTCCAAAGCACAGTTGAGCGGTGTCAATTTCACGAACGCGAATTTCTACGGCACCAACGCGGCAAACTCCAGCCAATGCGCAATAGTCAAAGGCTTTGCGCAGGAATGCGCCACCGCCAAGGGCGCGACGATCACAGGCACCTCGTTTACAGGGGCTTACCTCTATGGCGTCGAATTCACCAATGCACATATCAAGGGCGCGACCTTCACGGGCGCCGTCCTGACGGGCGCCAACTTCGCGGGTGCCACCGTCGAGGGGTACCCCGGGAGCGGTGCCGCCACCTTGTTCAGCCAGGCGCATCTGCAGGGCACCAACCTGGCGACGACGATGACCGGCGTCGACATGACCGACGCGTTCCTGGATTTCGGATCGGGAGGCAACGGCCTCGCCATCATGCTGAGCGGCAGCCTGCACAATGCATTCGCGTGCGGCCCTTCGCCCTGCGCGCCGGCGACGGGAAGCGACGTCTGCGTGGCAGCCACCTACAACCTGCCGACGTCGGTGCCGGCAGGCAATGCGACGATCATCTGTCCCGACGGCACGACGGGAAACTGCGGTGTCGCCGGGGCCGCGGGCTGGAAAAGCAGTCTCAGCCTGAAAATCGGCACTGCGGGCAATGGAACGCCGCAGGGCTGGTACCAGTTCTGGCCCGCCTCCTACACGCCCCAGGCGAATTCCAAGGATGTCTGCAACGGCGCTCAGAATCAACCCCCCGTGTTTCCCTGGTAGGCCGACCCACAGGAGCCCGCATTGAGCAGATCGATTCCGAAGAACTCAAGGCTGATCGGGCAATCGACTGCCGACGCGATTTTTCGCACGGCGCGCAGGCGGGCAGCCGCGGCCGCAGCGCGCCCTGCTTCGACGGCGCGGCGCGACTTCCTGAAGGGCGCATCGGCCGCCGGGGCGGTGGCCGGTCTCCCGCTGGTTGCCACCAGCGCAAGCGCGCAGGGCGCGCTTCGCGACGGGGGCCCCAAGATCAGCGTGGACCTGGACCCGGACCTGCGCCGCGGGATCAATCCGCGAGTCACGCTGTTCTTCAATTTCACCCATCTTGCGGGGGCGGAGGCGGCGACCGACCACTACCTCTACATCGCAGGTCGCAAGCACAAACTCGGGCGTGTTGCCGATGCGCCCGAGGTGCTTGCCAGGCACAGGCGCAGCAATGCATTGCTGCGCTTTGTGAGTGCCGGGCAGATCACGCATCATGCCGTGGACATTGCCGTACCCGCCAACCAGGTGTTGCTCGCGTACCTCACCTGCAATGAAGACGATGGTGCCGGGACGTGGGAAATGACGGGAACGTTCTTTCATGTGCATGCGCCAAGCCTGGAACGCGCCTATCGCGAAGCGCGCGAGCTCGCGCCGACGGGTCCACTGCCGTTGTCGGGCAAGCGGCGCAGGTACGGCGCACCTGCCGCAATGTCGCTGAAGGATTTTCTGGACGAGGGCGCGCTGGTCGACACCGTGAGCTTTGCCGAAGCCCTCGTTGGCGTGCACCCCGCCATACTTTCGATGGAGCCGGAGAGCTTCGGCGTCATCAGCAAGCATTATGTCGGCCGCGATGCCGATACCTTTGCACTCGGACAGTCGCTGTCGGCAATGGGCCCCGCGGTGGTGGCCGGCAAGGCGAACGTATCCGGCAAGCCGTCGTGGGCAACGTTGAAGCCGGTGATCAATCAAGGCACCGGTCAGCCGTACAAGAAGAGCGACGGCAAGCTCAACCAATATCAGCCGCAATGGTCTGCCGCGATCGGTTTGCATTCGCGACCGGCGGTGGCGGCGATCCATCCTCGGGTAAGGAACGATCCGGGCCTCGGACTCGACGTCACGCCGTTCAACCTCAACAACGACAAGACGCGCCCGCAGCCCGCGGAAACCACCGGCAAGTTATGGGCAATGCACGATGGCAGGGCGACGGTGGAGCGGTCGGCTTTGACCGGCGGGGATTCCGGCCCCAAGTTCGTGTTCAAGAGCGAATTTGCCGAAACCGGGCTCGTAGTCACCAAGCCCACGATCCGCGCGCTTGCCGACGGGCGCCCGCAGATCACCCTCGACAACGTCTCGAACTGGTTCCTGCGCTGGCTCGGTGTCTACGTGCAGTTCTACGACGCGAACGGGAAGGTGATCCCGGTGGCCAAGCTGCCCGCCGACACCATACCCGCCAAGCCGGGACCCTATCCCGCCGGCCTCGAAGATGCGATCTATCTCGGCCTCGTGCCTCCGGCACTCACGCTGCTCGGAATACCGATTTACCCGGGCTATTTCTCGCCGGTAGTGAACATGCCCAGCAACAACGGCGCCTACTCGGCGTCGTCGATGCGGATCCTGTACGGCGGCCTCGGCCTGTCGGGCAGTGTGCCGCAAGGAGCATCCCACGAATTCCTCGTCCCCGGCGCCTTGATGACCGGTGCGTTCAACTATGCGTTGGTCGGCATCCTGATGGCGGTCGGGGCGTCGGGTGCCGACTTTCTCATGAAGAAGGCTGTGAGCCTTGGCGCACCCCTCATCGCCGCGGAAATCTCGCAGATTGTCGGCGAATTTGAAGATGGAACGAGCTTCGTGGCAGGCCTGCCGCGTTTCATCGAAACGTTCTGCACCATCATCTACAGCAACCTCAAGAGCCCTTACCTCGCGGAGTTCATCGTCTATTTGTTCGAGCTTCTAGGGGCGGACGCGGTGATCGATTCCATCCCGCTTGTCGGCGAGGTCGCCCAGGCGCTCGCGGTCGCCACAGGCGCAATCCAGCTGGCCCAGACCTACATCGAGATCGGCGTCTCGCCGCCGGTCTATGCATTCGACCTGGTTGCCACGCACGATCTCTCGGTCACGTTCATCGCCCCTGCCAACGGATTTCCGGAACTGTCCGGTTACACGATGTACTACGTGGTGGTCTACCAGTTCGACAATGGCACCACGCATACGCAGGACGACGGCAATCGCATCAATCCGAGGGCGGCGACATTTCCGATCAAGTTCACCGGCATTCCGTTTGGCGGACAGGTGAACATCACGATCGGCTTCTACCTGCGCAAGGACAACGGCGGGCCTGCCGCCGTGGTGCACGAATTTCTCGCCGGCTCCGCGACCACCGGGCTCACGTCCAATTCCGTGGACCAGGTCGAGCCACCGTCAGGCAAGGCCGGATTTCCCATCACGGCCTACCAGGTTCCGATCAACAGTACGACGCGCTACGTCCACAGCCGCAAGACTGCGCTCAATGCTCAAGGCGAACACTTGTGGCAGACCGATTCCGACGGCAGCAAGGCACCACCCTACACGCCGCCGCCCGGCTCACAGGTGCCGGGATTGGGCGCATTCGAGAGCATCACCGTGCGCCAGGAAGCAGGTGGGCAGGGCGGCTACGTCGGATACTCGTGGGGAGCGTTCAGCAGCGGTGTCAACGCCTGCGGTACGACGGGTCAGGGCCAGTTCGACCAGATGGCCAACCTCAACACCGACCCTGCCAATGCGCAACAAGGCTATGTGACCAGTTCGTGCGGGTACGACACGGGCGTGCGCATGGGCTACAACCTGCTCACGCACCAATCGCTCAATATCTATGTCGACACCAATACGCTGCTGATCCGGCCGATCAACCTTGACCCGCCCCACATCACCCCACCGGGCACCAATCTGGCGTTTGCCCTTCTGAACAACGATTCGACGCGCTGCCTGCTGCACCCATCCGGTCATCTCGTGAGCATCGACAACGCCAACCACAAGATCGAGTCGCTGAAGCTGCCCCCTGCCGCGCTCCCGGTCAGCGTGGTGACTCAGAACTATCTGGCGCGTACGTTTTCCGGCATGGGTACGCAGCCCGGGCTCATCCACTCGCCGGTCGCGCTTTCCATTTCTGCGGAAGGCGTGATCCTGGTGCTGGAAGACGGGTTCTACAACAATCGGATCCAGGCATTCGATCTCGGCGGAAATCCGGTGCCGTATTTCAAGCACCAGGTTTCGCCGTACTTCCTGGAGCTTTCGACCACCGTGAATCGCGTCTACCTCGATCTGGCGGTCGAGTTTTCAGGCTATCTCTACGTCCTTTCGACCGACAGCAACAACCTTCATCGCCTCGACATCTATCATCGGCTGCAGGCAGGCACCAAGCCGATCGCCACCACGTTGAACCTGAACGCGGCCAGGCTCACGGTTGATTACTGGCGCAGGGTTTATGCGCTGAACTACGAAGTGCTGCGGCTCCCCAACGGCAACATTCCCGACTTCACCGAGCCTTCGGTGAGCGTATGGCTACCCACGCTGTCCTGACATTGCGATGATCTGCAGAGGGCATCCCCGGCGGCTCGGGACGAACGACAGAGCGGCGCCGGTCACGGACTTACCCGCGATCAGTAGCCGGCGGCGGCGCGAACCTTCGCGATCGTGTCGTAGAGCCACGCCACTGTCGCGTCGGCGTGATCGTAGTCCGCGAAGGTGGAGAACAGCACCACCGTGACGTTGGCGTCGACGTCGTGCCGCGCCACCGTGAGGTAGCCGGGGTTGCCGCCGTTATGGCCCTGGCCGAACGCGGCGGGATAGCACTCGAGTCCCAGCCCATACGAGATGACGAAGGTGCTGCCGGTGGGCATGCACTCGCGCATGCGCGCCACCTGTGCCGAATTGACACCTGCCTCGCCACGCAGCAGGCGCCGGAACCACCGCGAAAGATTGGCCGTGGTCGTGATGACGTTGCCGTCGCCCGTCCCCGACGAGACATTCTGGAGCGTGGTGTTGCTTTGCGTGCCGGATAGCAGCAGGTAGCCGTCGATGTACGGGGACGGCAGGCCTTGCGTCGTGCCGAGATTGGGAAAGGTGGTATTGACGAGACCGTTGGGTACCAGGAACTCGTCCTGGATGAACTGGGCAAACGACTTGCCCGACACCTGCTCGACGATCTTAGCCAGCACGGTGTACCCGGTGTCGCAGTACACGAAACGGGTTCCCGGCGCGCTCTCCACCAGCTGGTTCGATGCAACGACACCGATCATTTCGTCGGGACTGAACGAGTGATCGCCATCCTGTTCCATCTTCCAGACGACATATCGCTTCCCCGCGTAAGGCGCCGGAGCGTTGGCCGGGATGTCCGTGTTCGCCACGTCGAAAACGCCGGATCGATGCTGGAGCAACTGGCGGATCGTGATCTGGCTCTTGTAGGGAATGGCGAAGCCCGCCGTTGCCGGCAGATAGGGCTTGCCGCTGCCGCCAGGCATCGCGGCCGTGAGCACGTCGTCGATCTTCAGTTGCCCCCGCTGGTCGAGCAACATGATCGCGGCGGCCGTGAAGGTCTTGGTGGTGCTCGCGCCGCGGAAGTGCGTGGAGGGTGTCGTTCCCGCGACCGTGCTGGCGAAGTACTCGCCTGTGGGTGTGATCAGGATGGCCGTCAGGCCGCCAGGCGTCTCCTTGGCATATCGCGCCTTCCACTGGCTGTCGAGCACGCTGCCGATATCGACTGCGGGAGGCGGCGAACTGCCACCGCAGCCCGCCAGAAGGGCAGCAATCCACGCGAGGCCCAGCCAGTATGGAAGTTTCGTGCGTCGATTCCCGACGCGAACATGGCAAATCGCATCCATCATCGTGTTCCTGAGGTGTTGACGGGTGTCTTCCTGCGAACCGCTGTAATTCTTCACCGTCGATGTTCGACATATCCGGCTGACGGGCCTCTGCCAATCGTCGCCTCGACCCATTGCTGCATAATTGTCTCATCCGACCGCATTGTCGCGCCAACCATCGATCCATGGAATCCATCTACTACGTCATGGCCTGGGCTTGCCACCGCAAGTGCAGGCACTGCTACGAAGACCGCTTCCGCCCCTACATCCGCGGTGAGCTGGAGGCGGTCGTGCAGGAGGCCGAGCGCAATTTCCCGCGCATCCTCGCCAACCTGCCGGAGCGCTTCACGTACCTCGACCTCGACGATCCCCAGGCCGACGGCACCTATCCGGAAAAGACCGGGCGCATTGTCCTGTCCGGCGGCGAAGCGCTGCTCGATCCGGTGCGCGAGCGCGTCACCTACAAGGTATAGGAAGGCCTGCGCGAACGCTATGCGGCGCAGGGCGGCATCAAGGTCGTCGTGCAGACGACGGGGGACCTGCTCACCGACGAAATTGTGGCCGACCTGCTGGCGCGCGGCGTGTGGATGATCTCGGTGGCCAGCGTGGACGACTTCCACGTCGGCCTCGAGGGACCGGTCAAGCAGCAGGCGTTCATGGACAAGCTGACCGCGCTGTTCGAGCGGCACGGCATGCGCCGGTCGGGGCTCGTGGCCACCACGCGCAACTGGCACGAGGAGCCGGGGCCGGTATTCAGCTTCTTCGGCGCCACGCCGGATTCGTGGATCGGCAAGCTGTGGCCGCGCGGCCGTGCGTGGCAGAACAATCTGTCGCACGCGACGCTGGCCGACAACTTCTGCAATCGATGGTCGGGCGGCCTCAATTTCCTGCGCCACCAGTACAACGGCTCCGAGGTCTCGATCGAGCCCGACGGCGCCGTGTATCCGTGTTGCGTGAAGACGAAGCTGCCGGTCGGCAGCCTGCTCGAGGACAACCTGATCGAGATCCTCGACTCCCTGGTGGGCGTGCCCGCCTACGAGGCGATCACGATGGGGCATCCGGAGCGGATGGGCCTCGTCGACGGCTGGAGCGAGGGCGAGTTCCTGGAACGATCGCGCACGGCGCTGCCGGATGGCACCGCGTACCAGAACCTGTGCATCGGCTGCGACCGCTTTCACGAGGAGATGTTGGGGCCGGTGCTGGCGCAGGCGCGTGCGCGACGGCGGGTGGCGAAGGGGTTGCCGCCGGAGGCGGTGACGGATGCGCCTGCCGCCACTGTCGAGGCTACGGTCGTCCGGTTCTTGCAACGCGTGCCGTCGTGATCGCGCGCTGGTCTGCAGCGGCGGCGCTTGCGCTGGCCGCGAGCATGGCATTCGGCCAGGATCTCAAGTGGGCCGACGTGGAAGCGAAGGCCCGCGGCCAGAGCGTCAACTGGAATGCATGGGCCGGCGACGAGAACACCAACGCCTTCATCGCGTGGGTGGGCGACGAAGTGGCGCGGCGCTATGGCGTCAAGGTCAACCACGTCAAGCTGAAGGACACCGCCGAGGCTGTCACCCGCGTGGTGGCGGAGAAGTCGGCGGGGCGCAACACGAATGGCGCCGTGGACCTGGTGTGGATCAACGGCGCCAATTTCCTTGCGCTGAAGCAGCAGGGATTGCTGTTCGGGCCGTTTACGCAGGCCATGCCCAACTTCGCGCGCGTGGACACGGTGAACACGCGTTCCAATCTGGTCGACTTCACGATTCCGGTGGAGGGTCTCGAGTCGCCGTGGCGCCGCGCGCAGCTTGTCTTCGTGTACGACGGCAAGCGCATGCGGGAAACGCCGGGCTCGATGGTGGAATTGGCGGCCTGGGCGACGAAGCATCCGGGACGACTGACGCATCCCAATGTCCGCAATTTTCTCGGTTCCACGTTCCTGAAGCAGGCGCTGCACGAACTGACGCCGGACCCGGCGGTGCTGCAGCGGCCGGCCACCGATGAGAATTTTGCGGCGGTCACCGCGCCGATGTGGGCGTGGTACGACGCGCTGCGCCCGCAACTGTGGCGGCAAGGCAGGCAGTTTCCCGACAACGGCCCCGCGCAGCGCCAGCTGCTGAACGACGGCGAGATCGACCTCATGATCTCGTTCAATCCCGCGGAAGCCGCGGTGGCGATCAACGGCGGCCTGCTGCCGGACTCGATGCGCACCTTCGTGCTGCGCCGTGGCACCATCGGCAACACCAGCTTCGTCGCGATCCCGTTCAACGCCACCAGCAAGGAAGGCGCGATGGTGGTGGCCAATTTCCTGCTGGATCCCGCGACGCAGGCGCATGCGCAGGACTTCCGCCAGATGGGCAATTTCAGCGTGCTCGACTTCGCGAAGCTCAGCGCAGCGGAACGAAAGCGCTTCGACGACCTGCCGAAGTCGCCCGCGCTGCCCACCAACGCCGAACTGGGCGTGACGTTGCTCGAACCCCATCCGTCGTGGATGACGAGGATCACGGCGGAGTGGGAGAAGCGCTACACCAAGTGACCGCTTCGCGCGCTGACGGCGTACTGCGATTCGCGCCGACGGTGACGGTCACCGTGCTGCTGTTGCCGATCGTGGCGGGACTGCTGGGTACGCTGCTGCCGGCGTTCGGTTACCTGCCGGCCATTGGCGGCGCGTCATTCAATCTTGACGGATGGCGCAAGCTCGTTGCCGCGCCGGGATTTTCTTCGAGCGTCGTCACCACGCTCGGCACAGGTATCGCGGCCTCGGTGCTCGCCGTGGCCGGCGCGTTCGGCTTCTGCGCGTGGGCATGGGGGCGGCCGTGGGCGCGACGTGTCGGCAGCTGGCTTGCGCCGATCCTGGCCACGCCGCATTCGGCCATTGCGCTCGGCCTTGCGTTCCTGATCGCGCCTTCCGGCTGGGTCGTGCGTGCCATTTCTCCATGGCTCACCGGCTGGATGCTGCCACCCGATGTCGCGACCGTCGGCCATCCAAGCGGCGCCGCGCTGGTGCTGGGACTGCTGCTGAAGGAAATTCCGTACCTCGTGTTGATGATCGTGGGCGCGCTGCATCAGGTGGCCGCCACGCAGCACCTCGCCGTGGCGCGCGCTGCCGGCTACGCGCGTGCCGAAGCGTGGCTCAAGGTGATCCTGCCGCAGATCTACCCGCAGATCCGTCTCCCCATCTACGCGGTGATCGCGTTCTCGCTGTCGGTGGTGGATGTGGCGCTGATCCTGGGGCCGACCAATCCGCCGACACTCGCGGTGCTGGCGGTGCGCTGGTTCACCGATGCCGACATCGCGTTCTATTTCCAGGCGTCGGCGGCTGCCATCCTGCTGGTGGTGCTAGTGGTGCTGGTCATTGGGGGTTGGTTTGCGCTGGAGCGCGTGGCCATCGCGGTCGGCCGGCGCTGGATCGTGCGCGGGCGTCGCCGCGGAGCAGCCGACGCGGCCTCGGCCGGCGCGGCGGGCGCCGTGATGCTGCTGTTCGTGTTTGCGGTGCTGGCGATCGTCGGCATGGGCGTCTGGTCGTTCGCCACACAGTGGCGCTTTCCCGACGCGCTGCCGCAGGCGTGGTCGCTGGCGAACTGGGCGCGGCAGCTGCCCGGGCTGGTGGTGCCCGCGCAGTGGACGCTGGTGATCGGTGTCGCGGCGACCGCGATCGCACTGGTGCTGGCACTGGCGTGCCTCGAACACGAATCCCGCGCGCAGGTGAAGACGGGCTCGCGCACGTTGTGGATTCTCTACGTGCCGCTGCTGCTGCCGCAGGTGGCGTTCCTGTTCGGCGCGCAGGTGCTGCTGGTACGCTTCGAGCTCGATGGCGCCGTCGCTGCGGTCATCCTTGCCCATCTCATCTTCGTGCTGCCCTATCTCTTTCTTTCGCTGGCGGACCCGTGGCGCGCGCTCGATCCGCGGTATGCGCGCACGGCGGCCAGCCTTGGCGCGTCGCCCGCGCGAATTTTCTTCCGGGTCAAGCTGCCGCTGCTGCTGCGGCCCATATTGATCGCGTGCGCGGTGGCGTTTGCTGTCAGCGTCGGGCAATACCTCGCCACATTGTTTGCAGGCAACGGGCGCATCCCGACGCTGACCACCGAAGCGGTCACGCTGGCCGCGGGTGCCGATCGCCG
>JANNYI010000105.1:0-12253 GCA_031410015.1 Betaproteobacteria bacterium
GATCAAGGGGCGCAGCACGTTGACCAGTTGCTGTGCCGACTCGAAGCGCAGCGCCACCACCTGCGTCACCAGCCGATCGCCGCCGGCGCCCACCGCGCCGCGCCCGACCTCGGACCCGTGCATCTTGGCGTCGGACTCGAGGACGAGCTTGGTGACGCCGTTGCCCTCGACCGCCGCGACGCCCTGCATCCGCAACGCCGACAGCAGCGTGGGGTAGACGAGGCTCTTCGGCACCGGCCTGGCGGAGATGATGTTGACCGTGCCCTTGATCTTCGGGTCGACGATGAAGTTGCGCCCCGTCATCTCGGCGACGGCTTTCACGACCGCTTCGATGTCGGCGTTGACGAAGTTGAGGGTGACCGTGTCGTCCGCTGCTGCAGCCGGGATCGCCACGGCGAGCGCGAGAAGGATCGCGGCGGTCCACCGGACCAGGCCGGTCGGCAGATTGCGCAGGACTTGCAACAGTCGACGGTGGAATGCCGTCAAGGCGAAGTGGGCGGCCATTGGCGGCGGCGGGAGGGTACTCGCCGCGGAAAAATGTAGCGAAGTCGATGATAGCATGGGGCTTCCGGTGCATTCTGCGCGTCTCGTGGTGCCATGCCTGCCCTTGCTCCAGGCCGCATGGCCGATACCGTGTCACCACAGACCGCCCCGGATGAATCCGAAAGCAGGTTTGGGCGCATCCAATGCCCGAACCCCGCCGATTCAGGAGAAATCATGCAAGGCACCCTGTCCCCCGCGTTTCGTCGCCTCGTGCTTGGCGGCGCCTTTTTGGCCGCGTCGCTGCTGGCGTTGCTTCCCGACAGCCCTGCCGTCCAGGCCGGGACCGGCAGCGACCCGCTGCTCCTCGCCCAGGCCACCGACCCGCGCGCGGCCGCCGACGCCGCCCAGGCTGCGGCCGACGCCGCCCAGGAAGCCGCGGAGAAGGCGCGCGAAGTTGCCCGCGAAGCCCGCGACAAGGCGCGCGAAGCGGCTGTCGAGGCGCGCGACGCCGCCCGCGAAGCGCGCCGTACCGGCAAGGACGATGGTCCGAGGATCACGATCGATGGCGAAGGCACGTCCGGCAAGAAGAAAATCCTGGTCGACATGCCCGGCTCCCACGGCGAATTCGACTCCTTCGACCAGTTCGTCGACCGGGCGCCGGCCGTCGCGGCGGGCGTCTTGCTGATCGTGCTGATCTGTTTCCTGACCCCCGCCATCATCATCTTCATGGTGATCTGGTACAAGCTGCGCAAGAACCGGATGATCAACGACACGATGCTGCAGCTCGCCGAAAAGGGCGTCATGCCGACGGCGGAGATGATGCAGGCGATGGGCTCCGCCCGGCCGGGACCTGCATTGCGCGCGATGGCCGCCGGCACACCGCTGGTCGACCAGGCCCGCGGCCTGCGCAAGCTGGCCGCATGGTCCGACCTGCGCCGGGGCGTCATCCTGGGCGCCTTCGGCTTCGCGCTGACGGTCTATTCGCTGATCAACAGCGCCTCGGCCAACTGGTTCGGGCTGGTCCTGCTGTTCGTCGGCATCGGCTACGCGGTGCTCTGGTACTTCGAGGATCAGCAGATCGCGGCCGCGCACGCCGCCGATCCGCCGCCCGCGGCCGCGTTGCCCAAGGACCCGGCCAATTGAGCGTGCCATGGCCCGCATGCAAAACGCGCCCCACCCGTCCATCCGCCGGCCGGCGCCACGCGCCGCGGTTTCGCCCCTGAACACCGGACATGGCCGAACCGTCCACCACGGACGCGCCGCTGATCGCGCGCGCACTGCTCACGGACGACCGGCATGCGTTTGCGGAACTGGTGAAACGACACCAGTCGAGCGTGCGCGCGTGCCTGCGCAAGCTCACGGCCGGCAATCACGCGCTGGCCGACGACCTGGCGCAGGAGACCTTCATACTTGCATGGCGCAACCTGGCCTCGTTCCGGCAGGAGGCGCGCTTTTCGACCTGGCTCTACCGGATCGCCACCAACTGCTGGCTGGCGCACAACCGCAAGCGGCGCGAGGAACTGCTGGGCGACCGCGTGGACACGCTGGCTGAAGACGACGACACGATGCCGCACATCGACGACATGCAATCCGATCACGCGCGCGGCACGACGCTCAGGGTCGATCTCGAGCGCGCCATGGCGGCGCTGTCCGAGGCGGAGCGCGCGGCCATCGTGCAGTGCTACCATAATGACCTGACGCACGAGGAAGCCGCCTATGTCCTCGATTGCCCGATCGGCACGGTCAAGACGCACGTGTTGCGGGGCAAGCAGAAGCTCAAGGCGGCCCTGTCCGCCTACGCCCGCTGACGCGACCATGAACAACGCTCACGACGATCCGAACGCGCCGTCCTCGACCGCCGATGCATGGCTCGAGGACCTGATGGCGGCCGATGCGGCCGCGCAGCGCGATGCGTACATCGACGACGCCGGCTTCACCGCGCGCGTGGTCGAAGCCCTGCCCGCTCCCGCGGCGCTCCCGGCATGGCGCAAGCCAATCGTGGCCGCGCTGTGGGCCGCCGCTGCCGTGGCCCTGGCCCTGGCGATGCCGTCGCTCGTCGCGGACGTGATGCGCGAAGCCCACCGCCTGCTGTCAGCGCAGCCGTTCTCGCTTGCCGGCGTGGGCATCGTCCTCGCGGCGCTGGTTGCGCTCGCGTGGGGTGCGGCGGCCTGGTCGCTGGACGAGCGCGGCTGACGTAAATCAGGGACAGACCACCATTTAATCAAGGGGGCGGCCACCCCCTTCATTAAATGGTGGTCTGTCCCTGATTTAGGTCTGGCCCTGGTTTACTACTTCACCGGATCGCGCAGTTCGCGCCGCAACACCTTGCCGATCGGCGTCTTCGGCAACGCATCGCGAAACTCCACGTGCCGGGGCAACTTGTACCCGGTAAGCAATGTCTTGCAATGCGCGATCATCGCTTCCTTGGTGAGGTCGGGATCCTTGCGCACGATCACCACCTTTACCGCCTCGCCCGACTTGTCGTCGGGCACGCCCACCGCACCGCATTCGAGCACGCCCGGATGCGCCGCGACGACGCTCTCGATCTCGTTCGGATAGACGTTGAATCCCGACACCAGGATCATGTCCTTCTTGCGATCGGTGATCGTGAAGAAGCCGTGGTCGTCCTGGTGGCCGACGTCGCCGGTCTTGAGCCAGCCGTCCTGCATTACCTTGGCGGTCTCGGCCTCATTGTTCCAATAGCCCTTCATCACCTGCGGGCCACGCACGCAGATCTCACCCGTGTGCTTTTCCAGGTCGCCGATGCCCGCCCACGGCGGCAGCTCGTTGAAGTCCTCGTCGCGGATCGAGACGTCGGTGGAGGACACCGGCAGACCGATGGTGCCGTTCCACGGCGCACCGAGCGGTACGCAGCACACCCCCGGCGACGTCTCGGTCAGGCCGTAAGCTTCCGTGATGGCGCGCCCGGTGATCTTGGCCCAGCGTTCCGCCACCGGCCGCTGCACGGCGGCGCCGCCGCCCACCACGAGCTTCAGCGCGGAGAAGTCGACCTTGTCGAATCCCGGCGTATTCATGAGGCCATTGAACAGCGTGTTGACCCCCGTGAGCACCGTGAACTTCCACTGCCCCAGTTCCTTCACGAAGCCGTCCATATCGCGCGGATTGGTGATGAGCACGGTGAGGCTGCCCCACTTCATGAATGCCAGCGTGCAGGTCAGGCAGAAGATGTGGTACATCGGCAGCGGCGCGATGGCGATTTCCGTGCCTTCCTTGAAGCTGCCGGAAATCCACACGCCCACCTGCTCGAGGTTGGCCAGGATGTTGCGATGGGTGAGCATCGCGCCCTTCGAGATACCGGTGGTGCCGCCCGTGTATTGCAGGAACGCAATGTCTTCGCGGACAACCGCAACGGGCTTGAGGGTTCCCGCCGCGCCGCGCGCGAGCGCCGTGCGAAAGCCGATCGCGCCATCGATGTGCCATGCCGGCACCATCTTCTTGACCTTCTTCAGCACCAGGTTGACGAGCCAGCGCTTCGGTATCGGCAGCATGTCGCCGACCTCCGACGTGATCACGTGCTTGACCGGCGTGTTGGCGACCACCTGCTGCAGCGTGCTGGCAAAGTTTTCCAGCACGACGATCGCCTTGGCGCCGGAGTCGCGCAGCTGATGCTCGAGCTCGCGCGGCGTGTACAGCGGGTTGACGTTGACCACGGTCATGCCGGCGCGAAGGATGCCGAACACCGCCACCGGGTACTGCAGGATGTTGGGCGCCATCACGGCGACGCGGTCGCCCTTGCCCATGCCGGGCAGGCCCTGCAGAAACGCGGCAAAGTCGCGCGACAGCCGGTCGAGCTCGGCATACGTCATCGTGCAGCCGAGGTTGTGAAACGCCGGGCGCTCCGCGAACCGGGTGACGGCATCGGCCAGCATTTCCACGATGGAACCGTAGTGATCGGCATTGATGTCGGCGGGCATGCCGGCCGGATAGCTCTTCAGCCACAGTTTGTTCAAGGCAATCTCCTCCTGCTGCTGACGTTTATTGGGTTCGGGGCGGTTTAAGAGGCACCGCGCTTATCCGTGCCCCCATGATCCCACAAGTGGTTGCAGGTCGCACCCGCAATGCGTCGCCGGCCGTGAACGATCGGATGCAAGTCTGAGGGCAAGGCACGCCATGGTTGCGACGGGGCGAGCGGCTCCAGGCCGCACCCGCCAACCCCGAAACCGGCCGGTCAGTCGGGGCTCTTTGGCACCGGCTCCACGCGAAAGGATCGGCGCACGCCTTGCCGATACTGGGCCGCCATGCCTTCGTATACCGCTTCGATGGCCCGAGTGGTCGCGATGGTGTCGAACAGGGGGCTCGACCGCCCCGGTCCGGCCAGATACTGCTTCAGGCGCGCAACCTCGTCGTGATCGCCGGCCAGACGGATCGCCGCGGCTATGTAGGCATTCGTGTCGACGCACACCAGTTCCGGCAGTCCGACCGCCGTGAGCAGACTGGCACCGACGCGTCCGGCAAACGTCGTCCCCAGCACGGTGAGCACCGGACACCCCGCCCACAACGCATCACTGGCCGTCGTATGGGCGTTGTAGGGCCAGCTGTCGAGGAATAGATCCGCGTGTCGATACAGCGCGAGATAGTCGGAATTGGGCCGGTGCCGCGCAAAAACCAGTCGCTCGGGTGCAATGCCAAGTGCCTGCGCCTCGCGCCGCAGATTGGCGATGGCCGGATCGGCGTCGGTGCGTGCGAGCAGCCACAACACCGAGTCCGGCACGGCCTTCAGGATGGCCACCCACGCGTCGAACACCTGTGGATTGTTCTTGTAGGTTTGATTGAAGCTGCAGAACACGAATCCCGTCGCGGGAAGCCCGAGCGAATCGCGCGACGGCGTCGCGCCGATCGGTCGCTCGCGGTCATTGACCTGGTAGCTCCCGGGGATCACCGCCAATGTCTCGGCATAGTCACCGGCATGGGTCGGCGGGGTGACGATGCTGTCGCCGATCAGGTAGTCCACGAGTCCCGAACCGAGGGTCCCGGGGTATCCGAGATAATGCACCTGGATGGGTGCAGGCCTCAGCGCAAGCACCAGCGGCATCGCCCCTTCCGTATGCCCCTTGAGGTCGATCAGGATGTCGACCGCATCCCGCCGGATCACGTCGGCAATCATGGCGGGGCTGTGACCGGCAAGATCCACGAACCGGTCGAAGGCGCGCATGACGCGGGCTCGCATCGGCGAATTGTCATTGCGGCCGGTGGAATATGCGATCACCTCGAAACGACCGCGGTCATGCTGCTCGAACATGCCCGCGGCAAGAAAGGCAGTGGCGTGGCTGTGAAAATCCGCGGACAGGTAGCCGATGCGCAGGCGTCCCGACGACAGCGCCCGGTTCGACGGCACGGCCCGGGGCCCCATCATCGGCTTGATCCACGTCTGCGCGCACTGGCGTTGCTCCGCCCGCGTCGACGGCAGCGACAGGAGCGCGAAAGGCGAGAGCGCAGGCAGCTCCGCAGCCACGCCGGCGCGGTAGCGCTTGACCAGCGAGTCGCGGTCGCGCCAATCGGCAAGCCTGGCCCGCAGGAACGTGAGCTGTGACAACGCCGCGCCGTGCTGCGGTTCGATGCGCAGCACCTGTTCGTACGCGGCGGCGGCAGCTTCGGATTCCGCGAGCCGGAACTCGAGCAGGCCTGCCAGTTCGAAGCGAAGCACGGCCGACATCGGGTGCCGGGCCAATGCCTTCTCGAGCGTCTGCCGCGCCTTGTCGTGGGCGCCGATGCCGAGTTCGATCTGCGCTTTCAGCACGGCATGCTGGTCCCGCTCCGGCGCAAGGCCGGCAGCGCGGGACGCAGCATCGAGCGCCTCCAGCATCCGCCCCTGCGGCTGCAGCGCCAGCGACAGGATGCTCCAGCCGGCAACGTGACTCGAATCGAGCGCCAGCAGTTGTCGCGCGGTTGCCTCGGCCTCGGGATGGTGCCCGGCGGCGAGCAGCGAGCCCGCGAGGTTGGCCAGGATCTTGGTGTCGCCGGGTGAGCGTCGGGCGGCCTCGCGAAAGCCATTGAGCGCGGCTTCGTCATGTCCGAGATCCTTCAGCGCAATGGCGAGGTTGGACCAGACCTCGCCGATGCCCGGATCGATCGCAATGGAAGCGCGGATGCGCTCGACGGCAGGAACGAGCTTGCCGGATTGGTAGAGCACGACGCCCGAATAGTGCAACGCCGCGGCATGATTCGGCACGGCCTTGAGAATGGCGTCGTAGCGCAGAAACGCTTCGCGCAGTTTGCCTTGCTCGTGCAGCCGGAATGCACGAGCGAATTCCGCGCGCATCGGGTCGACGGCGTCGGACTGACTCACTTACGCAATCGCCGCGAACAGGTCGGTGGATCGGTCAAGCCGGGCGCGCATCCCGCTCGCCCACTGTTCAGGCATGATCCGCGCGCCCCGGATCACTCGTCCTTCAGCGAGAAGTTGATCTCGACTTCGCCGACGTAGCGCTCGCCTTCGGCCTTGAACTTCCAGCCTTCAAGCGCGGCCCGCACGACCTTGTCGAACACGCGCGGCGGTTCCGAGGACACGATGTTGACCTCGACGACGTTGCCCCTTTCGTCGATCTGCAACCGCGCGACGACGCGACCCTTCGAATGACCGGCCCGGATGGCATCCTTGGGATAGCTCGGATCCTCGCCGCTCAAGCGCACAACGCCCCTGCGGATCGCCGGCTTCGGCGCCGGCGGCGCCACGACCGTAGTCGGCGCCGGCGCGGCAATGACGTGGGGCTCGGTTGGTGCGTTGGTTGTCGTCGCCGAAATCACGGGCGCGGTCGTCGACTGGACCGGGACATCAGGCGGCGGCACGAAGGTCTCCACCGGCACCTGCTGCGCCTTGGGCGGGTCCACGATTTTCTTTGGCGGCGGCGGCGGCGGCGGCGGCAGCTTCACCTCCTCGATGATCGTGGCCGTGAGGGGCTTCTTGACGATCTGGATGATCGTATTGCCGAGTCCGCTGAGCAAAGCCCAGATCACCAGGGCGTGCACCAGCACTACAAACCCGATCCCGATCAGGTGCTTGGTCGGGTCCCGCTGTTGCTGCGCGTAATCCATGTCGCATCCGCTCCGCTGGTCGCAAGCCCGGCATCAGGCCAGGGCATGCAGCCGATTGTGGGTCAACACTAATCGTTGATGAACTGCTCGCTGCCGACGATGCCAATCTTGGTCAGCCCCAGCCGCTGCGCGGATGCCATGACGCCCGCAACGACCTCGTACTTGGCAGCCTTGTCCGGCCGCAGGTGCAGCTCGGGCTGCGTCGCCTGGCTGGCGGCAAAACGCAGGCGCTCTTCGAGCATGTTGCGATCGGTCATCAGCTCGGCGTTCCAGAACACCTGGCCCGAGGGATCGACATCCAGCTTGACGACCTCGGGCTTGACCAGCGGCGGCGGCGGGTTGCCGGTGGGCATGTTGAGGTTGACCGAGTGCAGCTGGATCGGGATCGTGATGATCAGCATCACCAGCAGCACCAGCATCACGTCGATCAGCGGCGTGGTGTTGACGTCGAGAATGACGTCCGGTTCACCGGAGCCACCGCTCTTGCCCATGTTCATTCCCATCGCTTGCTCCTGGTTCCTGGTGCGTTGCCGCGCGTCAGTTGCGCGCCGGCGGCTCGGTGATGAAACCCACCTTGGCAATGCCCGCGCGCTGCGCCGCGTAGATGATCCGGCCCACGGATTCGTAGCGGGCCCCGCCATCGCCGCGGATCTGCACTTCAGGCTGCGGCGTCAGCACCGAGATCTTCTTCAGCCGGTCGATCAGCGTATTGGTGGTGGGGATGCGCAGGTCGTTCCAGAAAATGCGGCCCTGGGCGTCGACCGAGATCACGATGTTTTCGGGCTTGGTCTCGCGAACCTCGTTGCGCTCCTTGGGCAGCGTCACCGGGATCGACGTCGTGACCACCGGAATGGTGATGAGGAAGATGATCAGCAGCACCAGCATCACGTCGACCAGCGGCGTGGTGTTGATGGTGGAGACGATCTCGTCCTCGTCGCCATCGGCCGTGCCGACGTTCATCGACATGGTGTCAGCCCCGCGCCTGCGGCTTCGGCGCCGACAGCAGCACCGCGTGCAGATCCGCGCCGAAACCGCGCACCAGGTCCATCGCGGCCTTGTTGCGGCGGATGAGCCAGTTGTAGCCGAGCACCGCGGGCACCGCGACGGCGAGACCGATGGCCGTCATGATCAGCGCTTCGCCCACCGGGCCGGCAACCTTGTCGATCGATGCCTGGCCGGCGATGCCGATGGCCGTCAGCGCGTGGTAGATGCCCCACACCGTGCCGAACAGCCCAACGAACGGCGCGGTGGAACCGACGGTGGCAAGAAAGGCCAGGCCGTCCTGCATGCGGCTGTTGACGGTGTCGACCGAACGCTGGATCGACATCGTGACCCACTCGTTGAAGTCGACGTTGCCGAGCATGCCGTCATGCTTGTTGGTGGCTTCGAGGCCCGTTTCGGCAATCCACCGGTAGGGACTGCCGGCCGTCAGCGTGTCGAGGCCCTGCTTGACCGTGGGCGCCTTCCAGAATGTCCTCTGGGCCGACTTGGCGGCAATACCCATCTTGTACTGCTCGTAGACCTTGGTGATGATGATGTACCAGCTCCCCATCGACATGATCACGAGAATGGCCAGCGTGATCTTGGCGACGATATCGCCGCCTTTCCACAAAGCCTCGAGGCCGTAGGGATTGTCGATGACCTCGGCCGCAGCCTTGGCTGCGGCGGGCGCCTTGGGCGCAGCGGGCGCCTCGGTCGCAGCCGGGGCGGCAGGCGCAGCAGGTGCCGCGGCCGGCGCGGCGGCCGGCGTCTGGGCAAGCGCCTGCGGCACCAGCGGGGCGACCGTGTGGGTCGCGACCATCACCAGGAACGCGGCGAGCGCGACCAGACGGATTTTCTTCAACATGTGATCTCCAGACGGATGTATTCGGTCGGACGGTGGGCGCTACGAGTCGCCTGGGCGCGGATCCATTGCGGTGGCACGCCCGGGACTCAAGGGTACCCTGCCTGCGGAATCGAGGCTGGCTACCACTGCTTCCGGATGCAGCAAGGGGGGATGGACGCCAGCGATCACTGGGAATGTCCGGTCACCCACGGTGCAGCACGAGGGTGCCCCCCCATGGCCCGGCGCTCATGCGCCAAATAACGTTGGCCCTGCTTGTGGCAGGGCCAAGGTTTCAAACAAAAGTCGCAGGATTCTACCGAAATCCGGCGAAATGTCCAACCAAGAATTAGGTGGCTTGCTCCAGATCGCCTCCCGGTTCACGTTGCCGCCCGGCGGCGGCACCGCTGTCGCGCGCGAAGTGTCCACTGTTTCCGGGGTGATTTTCCGTGCGCGCCGCCACCCGGCCGGGCGCAGAGTTGCCATGTCCGGCGTTCCCGGCCTTCCGTTTCGTCGCCGATGGCGCACCTTCACCCCGGGATTCGGCGGATTCGTCGCTTGCTACTTTCCCTTGCAACATCCGCTGCCTAGGATGCACGGCATGCGCAGTCCACCAAGCACCAAGCCACCAGTCGACTGCGCCGAATCCGGAACCCCGGCCGCACGCATCCAAGTACCGACGCCGCAACGTTTCACGCGCAACACCGAGGAGCACCCATGAACAGCTACGAACCGAACCGCCCCCGCACCGCCATCGCGCTGGCCGCCGCCGCGCTGACCGCGATCACGATCGGCATTCTGGTGGTGGCTCCCGCCAAGTTCGACAGCCGTCACCAGGACGCCCGCGTACTCGCCGCCGCCAAAGCCAGGTCGGCGGCGCCAACCGAGGTGGCGATCAGCCCCGCGCAGATCAATGTCGTCGGCGTGCGCCAGCCCGAACTCGCGTCCGTGCAACTCGAGCGACCGCTGGCGACACCGATCGCCACCCGATAGTCACCACCTATTTGATCAGCGGAAACGCCACGGCGATATCGTAGGCCTGCATCGCCCGGATCTTGCTTTCGAGTTGCAGATAGCGCGCGGCCTTCTTGGCCGGCAGCGCCTTCATCACCTGCTTGTACAGCGTCCGGCGTGCCTTGATTTCCGCATCGTCGGCTACCACCAGTTCGTTCGCGAGGTTCTTCGCGTACAGGTCGGACATCGGCTTGTTGGCGCCGATCAGACCCTCCAGCGCGAGGTTGCGCTCGCGATTGGCCATGTCCGTGCTGCGCCGGTAGGCCTCGTAGGCGGGCCAGAACTTCTTCGCTTCGGCCGGCGTCAGATCAAGCGTCTGCGTCACCAGCGCCTTCTTGTCGGCCTTGACCGCGGCGCGCAGGGCCACCATATCCGTCGAGTCGCCCGGCTTGTCCTGCGCCCATGCCGCAGGCGCCAGCGCGATTGCCGCTCCGAAAAGCACGCCGGCCAATGTCTTGTTCATCATGTCGTCCTTGAAGGGCGGTGCAGGCAGCACCGCCCGCTAAAAAAAATCCGGCGGGTTACCCCGCCGGACCGGATTTGCCGCCGGGGGCCGTCCGGTCGTCCATTGCTGGTCAACGTTTCGGCCCCGGAGCTCGGGCTTGCTGCCGCCCGCTTAGTTGAACGTGTAGCGTGCGCCCAGGTTGAACTGCGTGCCGGTGGCGCCGGAGAACGCATAGTTGTAGTTGTAGTTGACGAGGCCGTTGGCCGCGGCCGGCGCGAACGGCGCCTTGGTGTTGAACACGTTGATGACCGAGCCGAAGATCTCCCAGTTCTTGAAGCCCTTGTAGCCGGCCGAGAGATCCAGCGTCGTGAACGAGCCCACCGTGCAGCTGGTCTGTTCGGAAGCCCCGGTACCGACGGGATGCCAGAGGCAATCGTCCGGCGCCTTGGCACCTTCGTTCGACCACGGGAGTTCGTCGTAGCCGGAGACGAAGCGAACCGTACCGGTCACATTCCACGGACCTTTCGACCAGCCGAGGATCAGGTTCCAGCGATCCTCCGGCGTGCCCGAGCCCGACGACACGTCGTAGTTGCCGCTGGTGCCGGCGTACTTGTAGGTGATGCCGCCCAGCTGCTGGCTGTAGTTGAAGACGTGCGTCCACTGGAACTCGGTGGAGAACGTGCCCCAGTCCTTCATGTTGTAGCGCCAGAGGATATCGAGGTCGATACCGTCCGTTTTCACGGTGTTGGCGTTCTGATACGGGGTCGACACGTACTGCACAGTCCCCGAGTTGGGGACGCCCGGCAGGTTGTTGGAATCGCGACCGATCGTTGCCGCCGGGAAATTGCCCGGATTGTTGAGCACCGCCTGCACGCTGCCGATGGTGATCTGGTCCTTGGTCTGGATGTTCCAGTAGTCGAGGGTGCCCGACAGGCCCGGAACCGGTTCCCAGATCACGCCGACCGTATAGGTGTCGGAGGTTTCCGGCTTGATGAACGGGTTGCCGGTGTTGATGCCCAGCACGGTGGCCTGGCAGTCGGCCGAGCTGCCGGTGATCGGGCAGCGAACCGGGTCGCTGGCCGTGGTGAAGCCGGCCGACGCATTGGCCGTCGAGGTCTCATAGAGGCCCGGCGCCCGGAAGGCGGTGGCGTAGGTGCCGCGCAGCACCAGTTGCGGGATGATCGTCCACTTGACGCCGACCTTGGGATTCCAGGTGGTGCCGACGTCCGAGTAGTCGTCCCAGCGGATGGCCGCGGTGATTTCGAGGTTCTTCAGGATCGGGATGTACAACTCGGCGAAGATGGCGTTGATGTCACGCGAACCAAACGCCGCGGAGTAGCCCAGGCCCACGACGTTACCCGTGTCGGTGCCGGGCGTGCCGGGGTTGTTCAACTCTTCCCGCATGAACTGGTAGCCCACGGCCAGCGCCATCTGCC
>JANNYI010000106.1:0-2162 GCA_031410015.1 Betaproteobacteria bacterium
CTTATGCGCAAGGCCTGATGGACCTGGGCGCCACGCTCTGCACGCGCTCGTCGCCCCGATGCGGCGCGTGCCCCGTCGCCGCGGATTGCGTGGCATTGCGCGACGATCGCATCGCGCAACTGCCCGCCGCACGGCCAAGGAAGCCGTTGCCGCAGCGCGAAGTGCGCGTGCTGCTGCTCGAGCGCGCCGGCGAGTTCCTGTTCGAGAAGCGCGCGCCGCTCGGCATCTGGGGCGGACTGTGGAGCCTGCCGGAGTGCGATGTCGCCGCCGACATGCATGCCGAGATCCGCGCGCGATTCGGCGCCGAGGCCGAGCCCGCGATCGCGCTGGCGCCCATCGAGCACGGCTTCACGCACTTCGCGTTGACGCTGCACCCGCATCGCATGCAGGTCAGGCGATGGCCGCAAGGCGTGGCCACACCAGGTACGCTGTGGATCACGCCGGCCGATGCGCTGGGCGCCGCGCTGCCCGCGCCGATCAAGACATTGATGCGGGCGTTGGCCGCGGAGCGCTCGCGCTCCTGAATTCCGTAGGCGAGGCTTCAGCCTCGCGAACCGTTGCGCGATGCTGAAGCCTCGCCTACGGATGATTGGACGCCCGACCAAGACGTCAAAACGGCGTAACCGTCACGGAATCGGCACCAACTGCCGCAAGTCCGTCGGCAGGCGCGTCTCCGCATCCGGCACGTACCGCCGGAATTCGCGTACCTCGGCCACGGCCTCGGCCACGCGGCCATCCGCGCGCAACTTGCGGATGCGCGCAATCCATGCATCGGGGTCGCGGGCGCGTATTTGCAACTCGGCCGGACTTGCAGTGCTGCGCGCCAGCTCCGGCGATGCCGCCGCAGGCGCGTTGCGCGCGCTCGCGTCGTCGCGCGAAGTGTCGCGTTCGCGCACCGCCGCCGCGGGTTTCGCCGCGCTGTCTGCGTCGGCAAGCGATCCCGCTGCACCCGCCATGCTTTCCTTCTTCATCGGCGCCGGCGCGAGCATTGACGGCGCCGGCGCGCGTGCAGCGGGCGGGGCGGGCGCCTGCGCCATCATCGGCGCGGGTGCAGGCGCGGGCATGGGTGCAGGCGCGGCCATGGGCGGAGGTGCCGCCGCCGGCAACGGCGGTGCCGCTGCGGTCGACGATGGCGCGGCGCCCGGGGCCGATGGCGATCGGGCTGCGCTTCGCTTGGCGGCTTCGCCGAACGCCGCCGCTGCGCCTTGCTCAACGACAGCATCCTTGCGCTCGTTCTGCCGCATGGGCGATTGCGCATCGGCCTTGCTCGACAATTTGTCCGCGGGAAAGGGCTCCGGTGTAGGTGGCGAAGGTGCTACCGCGACCTGCTTGCGCGCATCGGTGACCGCCGGTGCCGCCGCGGGTGGTGCCGGCGCGGGTGCCACATCCGGGGCAACCTTTTTCTCACGTGCCACCGCGGCAGGCGCGGCAGTCGATGGCGCCGTGATCGGCGGTGTCACGGCAGTTCCTGGCGCGACATTCTTCGCCGGCGCAGCTTCCTCGCTCGCGACAACGACATTGCCCGACGCGGCGTCCTTCGCCGGCGCAGCTTCCTGCGTCCGGCTAATGACGTTCCCCGGCGCCGCGTCCTGCGCCGGTGCCGCCGGCACGACCGGCGCGACGCGGCCGGCCACCTCAGCGCGTTCGCCCACGACGATGTCGACGGGTGCTTGCGGCGCGATCTGCAGGATGCCGATCGCGACCACGCCGATGGTCGCGGCCGCCGCCAGCGGCATCCACCAGCGCTGGGGGCGCGTGGCCTCCGCCGCCTGTTGGCCGGCATCGCGCGGACCGCTGCCCACCGCGCGATGCGCGGCGGCGAGAATGGCGGCGTCGAGCGCCGGCGGTGGCATCTCCTGCGACTGCGCGCGCCACGCGCGGGCAAGCGCGTCGTCGCGCGGATCGGTTTCGTTTCCGGTGGTCATGACCACTCCTCGCGCAGCGGACCGAGCGCGCCGCGCAGCTTGTTCACCGCATAGCGCAGCCGGCTCTTCACCGTTTCGGTGCCCACGCCGGTCAACGCGGCGATTTCGGCCAGCGACAGTTGGGCTTCGTATTGCAACAGGAACGCGTCGCGCTGCTCCGGCGGCAGCGCGCGCAATGCAGAGTCGAGCTGCGTGCGCAATTCGGCCGTTTCCGCCCGTGCCGCCGGCTCGTGCGTG
>JANNYI010000107.1:0-1280 GCA_031410015.1 Betaproteobacteria bacterium
GAAATTATGTGGCGCATGGCTTTTGCGTTCGCGGGCTTGCGCCGCTCAAAGTTCTTCGGAGAGGATCATCTCCGATATGCCCTTGCCGCCGGGGATCATCGGGAAGACGTTCTCGGTCTGGTCGGTGAGGAAATCCATGAACACCAGCTCGCTCTTCCTCTTGAACGCCTCGCGCAACGCCGGTTCGACATCCTCGGGCTTGGTGATCTGCACCCCGCGGTGGCCATAGCCTTCCGCGAGCTTCACGAAATCGGGCAGCGCATCCATGTACGACTCCGCATAGCGGTTGCCGTGGAAGAACTCCTGCCACTGGCGCACCATGCCCATATACCTGTTGTTGAGGCTGACGATCTTGATCGGCAGGCGGTACTGCTTGCAGGTGGACAGCTCCTGCAGGCACATCTGGATCGAGGATTCGCCGGTCACGCAGGCCACCGTCGCGCCCGGGTTGGCCATCTGCGCGCCCATTGCGGCGGGCAGGCCGAAGCCCATCGTCCCCAGGCCGCCCGAGTTGATCCAGCGGCGCGGCTTGTCGAACTTGTAGAACTGCGCCGCCCACATCTGGTGCTGACCCACGTCCGAGGTGACAAAGGCGTCGCCGCCGGTGACCTCGTACAGTTTCTCGACCACGTATTGCGGCTTGATGATCTTCGAGGCGTGGTCGTACTTGAGGCAGTCGCGCCCGCGCCACTCCTCGATCGTCTTCCACCATGCCTTGAGCCTGGCAGCGTCCGGGCGCTTCGCGCCCGCCTTCAGCAGCCGCAGGAACTCGTCGAGCACTTCGCTCACGCTTCCGACGATGGGGACGTCTACCTTCACGCGCTTGGAGATCGAGGACGGGTCGATGTCGATGTGGATGATCTTGCGCGGATTGAGCGCGAAGTGGGCCGGGTCGCCGATCACGCGGTCGTCGAACCGCGCGCCGACTGCAAGCAGCACGTCGCAGTTGTGCATCGCCATGTTTGCTTCGTACGTGCCGTGCATGCCCAGCATGCCGAGGAACTGGCGATCCGTGGCCGGATACGCGCCCAGGCCCATCAGCGTGTTGGTCACCGGGTAACCCAGCAGCCTCACCATTTCCGTGAGCTGCGGCGCGGCGTTCGACAGCACCACGCCACCGCCCGCGTAGATCATCGGGCGCTCGGCCTCGAGCAGCAGCTGCACGGCCTTCTTGATCTGCCCGCCGTGACCCTTGGTGACCGGGTTGTACGAGCGCATCGAGACCGTTTCCGGGTACAGGAACTCGGTGGAGTGCGTCGTGATGTCCTTGGGGATGTCGA
>JANNYI010000108.1:0-3516 GCA_031410015.1 Betaproteobacteria bacterium
CTCGGCGCCCGCGGCGAACGACGCGCTGCCTGAAGGCACGCCTTCGCAGCCCGGAGCGAATGGCGTGGGTCCCGACGCGCGCGTCAGTGCGTCGACCAGAACAGCACTGGTGGAGCACATGCTGGCGGCGTTGGGACCATAGCCTTCGGCAACATAGCCTTTGGCAAGCATCGCGGCCTTGATGCCGGCGTCGGTGGTGTAGCGATGATTGGAGTCGCCGCGCTGGTTCCACAGCCGGTAGACGGGAACGGTGCTGCCGGGGCACGCGCCCGTGACCGGATCGGGCAGCGTGAGCATGAACACGTTGGGCGATTCGTAGACGTAGCCCGAGTAATTGGGGTCGGTGCCGATCTTGCCCAGGATGACGCTGCACTCCGCGGGCGAGGCCGAGAAGAAGTGCGAGTCGCCGTGCTGCGGTGGAATGTAGAAGCGGCAGACAGGTTGCAACGGAAACGGGCCGGGCCGGGAGCCCTGGAACGCGACCGCAAAGCCGCGGCCGGTGCGGCTCCAGCCCACGAGGCGCCCGGTGTCGAGCGCGTCCATCTCCGCGGGACTTGCGGTGATGAAGTAGTGGTCGAAGCCCGCGTGGTAGTACTCGATGGCCGCGTCGGTGGCCGGGATCGTCAACGCATGCACCGGCGCGGGACCGGCGAACGGCGCGGCCGCGAGCGTGGTTGCGACCAGCAGCATGGAGCGTAGACGATGGGACGGCATGGTGAGGTCCGATGGCGTTGCGATGCGGGCAAGTCTAGCAGCGCCGCCCTTGCTGCGGCGCGGCCGCGGCGGCCCTGGCGACTGCGGTCAGTCCGCCTTCTGCATGACGTCGATCGTGAGCTTGACCAGCCGGGCCAGCGACTCGGCATCCGGCAGCGTGTCCGCGGTGATGCCGATCGCGCGCAGGTAGGTGGAGGCCGCCCGCAGCGCGCGGGCGCGGGTATCGAGCGGCAGGCCCGCATAGCGGTTGCCGTAGGCCATGCGCAGCGCGTCGGTCAGCGCGACCGCAAGCATTTCCTGTAGCAGCGAACCCTCGGGCTCCTCGAGGCGCATCGTGCCGTGCCCGGTCAGCAGCCAGTGCAGGTTGATGCGGTGGACCTCGGCGATGCGCAGCAGGTAGTCCTGCGTGGCGGAGTCGCGGCGCTCGGCGTTGGCCACCGAATTCTCATGGATGCCGAGGCCGGCGGCGAAGGCCTTCTGCGTGGCCGTACCGCGTACGAGGCGCAGTCGTTCGCCGAGGGTCATGCGCGCCGCCGCTGCGGGAGGGCCACGGACCCGTCAAACAATGTGTGTTGTATTTTCGTCACGGCGCGGTCGTGGAAGGCGAGGATTCTGCTTGCGCGGAAGAGGCGCGCTCGCATACTATCGCAACTCCTGTACTCACACGGATACCACGCCGTAGCCGAACCGATGCTGAACCTCAAACGCACCTCCGGAATTTTTGCCCAAGCGCTGCAAGCGCGAGGCGGAGCCGTTGCCTTTGTTGGCATGCAGCATTGGAATTCGGACAATTCGCCGGTCATTACCGGCGCAATGTCGACGTTGTAGCCCCTCCCGACCGGAAGAATTTCCGCCAGGGTACAGGCGGAAGATTCGGAAGGTCGTCGCAGTCGGTTTCTCCTTCCGCAGTTTTTCGCCCGGGTTTGAGCACCGGACGTTCGGTCGTTCGCGCATCCCGCGCGCACGGACCGCAAGAAAGGAGAACGGCAGCCATGCAAACCATTCGCAACACCCGTAACAGCCTCGAGGCGCAACTCGCGTCCTGGATGCCGGTTGGCGCCGGCGTCACGGTCATGTCCGGCTCCGCCGGCACCGGCTTCGCCCGTGGCGCGAACCTGTGCCCGGCAGTGACGGGCATCTCGGGAATGCAATGCAGCGGCGGCCGGATTTCCGGGCCGGGAGACGACGTATAGGTTGAAGCGTCTCCCGCCCGGAAAGCCCGGACTGCCAGTCGGCACCGGGCATGGCTGTAGCCCGTTGCCACAATATTTGATGACAATGAGGCACACAAAATGGCAAGGCTCCTGGAAGAACTGGAGCGACCCTACGGGCGGGAACACTTCGATCTCATCAAGGCGGGTCGCGGAGAGATGTACCGGCGGGCGGCGGATGGCTTGATCATCCGGATCGCCGCGGCGGAAGGGGCGCACGAGGCGGAACGCGTCGCGCGCAAGCTGTTCGAACTGGCGTGCAAGTACGCGCTGGGGCAGTAATCCGGCGGCAACGCCGGAGGCAGGGCCGGTGCGCCATGTGGTGCATCGGGGCAGCAACGTCGAAACGGGTGTCGGCTGGACGCGCCGCAGGGTGCGACCGGTCCCGCCTGCCGCCGCAGCATGGCGGGGAGGTGAAGCTATGTTCACGACGAAGGCTCCGTGGTGACACGGAAATGCAGTACCGGCGATTGCGAAGGCTGTGCGCGGCCTTCCCAACCGAGGATCGGGATCGCCGCCGCGTCTTACGTGCCCGTTTGACGCGGTCAACAGTCGCGACAGCCCCGGCGGGTTCGCCCGCCGGGGCCGTGACGAGATCGGACCGGGGCGCTATGTTTCGTCATGGTCTAGCTGATATGATTTCCGGCAATCATGGAACCGCTGGTCCTGACCGTTGACATGGCCGGGCTGCCCCAGGCGTGGGTGGCCCTGGAAGAGGCCATCACCTACCACGCGAAGCAGATGGTCGCGTGGTCGATCGGGCGCGAGGTCTGCGAGTTCCGCGGTGGCTGGCAGAAGAACGGCGAGCGTTCGCGGCTGGCCACCAAATCCATCCTTGCCATCAAGGGCACCGGCGCCGGGTCGCATCTGCATGCGCCCGGCCTCACCAACTCGATGCTCTTCGCGCGCGACCGCCAGTTGTGCGGCTACTGCGGCAAGCGCTATCTGTTGCGCGATCTCTCCCGCGACCACGTGGTGCCGGTTTCGCGCGGCGGCCGCGACACCTGGACCAACACCGTCACCGCCTGCCGCAGCTGCAACACCCGCAAGGGCGGGCGCTCGCCCGAACAGGCGCACATGCCACTCTTGTACGTGCCCTATGTGCCTAATCGGCACGAGCACTTCATCCTGCGCAATCGCCGCATCCTGGCCGACCAGATGGAATACCTGCTGGCCGGCGTGCCGCGCACGAGCCGGCTGCACCTCGCCCGCGACGTCGTCGGCCGCGAAGCGGAGCGGCTCGCGCTCTCCTGAGCGGCCACCGCCCGGCGGCTGCCCAAGCCCCGTCGCCGCCCGCGCTGCTTCGTCCAGCGCGACCGTGCATTGATGCCGCTTCGCTGATGTAGCATGATGTCGTGCTCCGCTGCGTTGTGGGTGGCTTGCAGCGCGCGACGCGATGCACCGTTGTCGTGCATCGATTGCAGAATTCATCGATTCCAGGGGACTAGACAATGCTGACTCGGCGTGGCGTAGTGAAGACATTGGCAGGACTGGCGGCAATGGCGTTGGTGACCGGCGTGCCGCTCGCGCAGGCGCAGACCAAGACCAAGGTGGCCGCGATCTACACGGTGCCGGTCGAGCAGCAATGGGT
>JANNYI010000109.1:0-12757 GCA_031410015.1 Betaproteobacteria bacterium
TGGGCTGGTCGATGGCCACCGTCGCGCGGATGCCGACGTCGGCGTAGGCCTGCATGATCGCGTCGATGGACGCCTCGGTGGCGATCGGCACATGGAAGGCGTCGTCGTGGACCGCCGTCACGCCCCGGCGCAGCATCTCCATCGCCCCGAGCATCGTGCCGACATAGCCCTGCCGGGAAGCGTCCGCGCCGGTTGCGGCCAACGGCGGCACCTCGTGCAGCATGAAGAGTTCGAGCGGAAGCCCGTCGAGCGAGCCCTTCATCAGCGTGCCCGGCGAGTGGAAGTGGGCATTGATGAGACCCGGCATGGCGAGCATTCCGTCGCCTTCGATCGTTCGCGTGAACGGGCGTGGCCAATCGTGCGCCGCATCGGGCCCGATGGCCCGGATCACGCCGTCCTCGATCACGATGTCCGCGCGTGGCCACTGCCGGCGCTCGTCGTCCATCGTCAGCACCCGCGCGCCGCGGATCAGCAGCGAAGTGGACGCCGGTGTCATCGCTCGAACACCCTGCCCCACGCACGGCCAGGCGCCGTGTCGATGTCGGCGAGCTTCAGCGCGCCCCATACCCCCATCGTGACGGTGTCGTAGATCGGGATGCCAAGCTCGTCCTCCATTTCGGCGACCAGCGGCGCTGCCGGGAAGTTGGTGCAGAACGTGATGATCGCCTGCGGTCCCGCCCTGGCCACGTCGCGCAGCATCGCCACGATGTCGTCCCGGGAAATCTGCGAGAAGGAATAATTGTCGGTCAGGCCCGAATTGCGCGCCGCCACGCATTGATAGCCTTCGCGGGCAAACGTGGCCACGATGCGGTCCCGGTAGGCATCGACGTACGGGCAGGCGAGCGCATATTGCGTGACACCATCCTCGCGCAGTACCTGGTCGATCGCGAGCGTGGAGGTTGTCGATTTCGCGCCCGTGAGCGCTTCGATCCGCGCAACCAGGTCGTGGTCCAGTGCAAAGTCGAGGCTGCCGCCCTTGCTGCCGTTCCAGGCCACGACGTCGAGCTGCGCATCGCCCAGCAGGCGCGCGGCCGCCAGCATGTCGGTGAAGTCGTAACTGGTCGGAAACGGATCGCTCGCGCCCACCACGGAGGTTCGCGAAAAGTGCGGGGATGCCTCGGGGAACTCGCGCAGGATGCCCAGCGTGATCCGTTCGACCACCGTGTTGGCCGAGGGCGTGATCCAGCCGAGGAACTTGCTCGCCGCGGCGAAGCGCGCGGAGGGGGACAGTGGAGCTGCGGCCATCACGGGTGCCGGCGTATCAGTAGCCGAGGAGCTTCGGGAACCAGAGAACCAGGGGCGGATAGAACATGCATACAAACAACAGCAGGTACATCGCGGCAATGAACGGCCACACATTGCGCACCAGTTCTCCGAGCTTGATGCCGGTGATCCCGCACAGCACGAACAGCACGACACCCACCGGCGGCGTCAGCATGCCGATGACGAGGTTGAAGACGAAGAGAAAGCCGAAATGCAGCGGCGCGATGCCGTACTGCAGAGCAATCGGATGCAGCAGCGGCACCAGCATGATGTAGGCGGCGTTCGATTCAAGGAACATGCCGACAACGAACAGCGCCAGTGCGACGAGCACCATGAATACTAGCGGATCATTCGTCAGCGAGCGCAGCAGCTGCGACAACTGGGCCGGCAGCAGATCCACCGTGAGCATGTAGGTCACGACCGATGCGAAGGCAATCATGGCGCCCACCACCGCCGACGTGATCGCGGTGCGGATCATCGCCTCCGGCATGTCCGAGAGCTTGAGGCGCCGCGTGACAAAGAACCCGATGGCCATCGCGTAGACCACTGCGATCGCGGAACCTTCCGTCGCGGTGAAGGCACCGCCCACGATGCCGCCGATCACCACGACCGGCATCATGAAGATGATCAGCGAGCGCTTCAACTCATGCCCGATGCGCACCCACGAGAAGGCCTCGCCGGTCAGCGGGTAATTGCGCCTGATCGCAAAGTACGAGCACATCGCCATCATCATCGCGACCAGGATCAGCCCGGGCACGACGCCGGCCATGAACATGCCGCCGACCGAGACGGTGGGTCCCGCCATGAACGCATAGACGATCATCGCGCCGGAGGGCGGAATGATCGGCCCCAGGTTGGCGGCGGCGGCCACCACGGCGGTGGAGAAGCCGAGGCCGTAGTGCTTGCGCAGCGAGGGTATCAGCGTGCTGCCCAGCGCACTGGCGTCGGCTACGGCAGCACCGGAGACGGTCGACAGTCCGAGGCCCGCCAGCATGGTCACATGCGCCAAGCCACCGCGCACGCGCCCCACCACAGCATTGGCGAGGTCGATCAGGCGCTCCATGATCCCCGCCTTCATCATCAGCTCGCCGGCCAGGATGAAGAACGGGATCGACATCAATGGAAACGCGTTGATCGCGTTCATCATCCGCGTGGGCAGCAGGTTGAAGTCGACGTCGCTCGCCATCAGTCCGGCCACGCCGCCGATGCCCAGCGCGAATGCGAGCGGCATGCCGAGCAGCGCGATGCCCATGAAGACGAGGATGATCAGCAGGCTCACTGCACCGCCCTCCGCGCTGACGCGCAGCGGGGCCATTCGCGCCTTGGACGGCCCGGTGCGCTCATTCCGTGGCCACCAGCGTCCTGCCCTTGGGCGGGCCGTCAAGCGCGATCAGCACGAGGTGCAGCGCCGAATGCGCGCAACCGAGCGCCACGGCGACGATGAACCATGCCGCGCTGGCCTCCATCGACGCCATCTTTTCGTCCCATTGGTCGAAGGCCACGACAGCGGACTGCCAGGCGACCAGCACCATGAGGCCCGCCGCGATGACCGCCATGAGTCGCGCGAGCCCGCCCTGGACGCGCGGCGGCAGCCGCGACGTGAGGATCTCCATCCCGATATGCACGCCGGCGCGAATGCCCAGCGGAATGGCAAGGAAGATCGACCAGACGAACGTGAGCCGCGACAACTCATCCGCCCAGCCGAATGACGTGTTGGTCGCGTAGCGCAGCACGACCTGCACCGCCACGACCACCACCATCGTCGACACCAGCACGACGATGGTCCATCCCGCGGCGGTGTCGAGCGCCAGCAGCAGGCGTGCGCAGGGCCGCAGCGGCCCTCTGATGGCGGCCAGGTGTCCGTCGTAAACGTGGCTCATGATGGCAAGCCGACTGGCACTGCGCTATCCGCCCGCCTTCTTCACCTCGACGAGCACGCGATCGACCAGTTCGGGGCCGACGCGCTTCTTGATGTCGTCCACGACGCCGGCGGTGGCCTTGCGCATGGCTTCGCGCTCGGCGGGCGGCATCGCGTCGTACTGCATGCCTTTCTTCTGCAGCTCGGCCAGCGCCGTGGCGTCGGCCTTGGTGGCCGCGAGGCGCTGCGACGCAACGGCCTTCGTCATGGCCGTCTTGATGGCGGTCTGGAACTCAGGCGACAGTGCTTCGAATTTCTTGCGGTTGGCCACCACGGCGATGAAATCGAAGAAATGCGCCGTGTTGGAGACGTATTTCTGCACTTCGTAGAACCGGCTGTCGATGATCAGCGCATACGGGTTCTCGTGTCCGTCGATCACCTTCTGTTCCATCGCCGAGTAAACCTCGCGGATGTCCATGGCAATCGGATTGGCGCCCAGCGCGCGAAAGGTGGCGAGATGCGTTTCGTTGGGCTGCAAGCGGATTTTCAGGCCCTTCAAGTCGGCCATCGTCTTGATCGGGCGGACGCTGTTGGTCACCTGACGCGGCCCCAGCTCCATGAACCCCAGCGAGATGAAGCCCTTGTCGGCCATCTTCTGGTCGATCAGCGTCCCGATCGGCCCGTCCATCACCTTGTAGGCGACCTCGCGATTGGGATACATGAACGGCAGGCTGACGGCTTCGAGTTCCGGCACCGTGCGCGAAAGGAACGCCATGCCCACCCAGGTCATCATGATCGTGCCGGCACGGACCTGGGTCACGTTTTCCTGTGCACCGCCCAGCTGCATCGCGGGGAACACTTCCACGACGAGTTTGCCTCCGGTCGCGGCCTCGACGTCCTTCTTGAACTGTTCGATCGCCACCGACGACGAATGCTCCAGCGAGAAATTGCCGGCGATGCGGATCTTTTCCTGCGCCGAGGCGCTGCCGCACCCGATCACGCCTGCCACTGCCGCCGCCACCAGCCACTGTCCGAGTCGAATCATTGCCATTGCTCCCGTTGACGCCCGCGCTCACCGGTGTGGTGCGCTCGAGTGCGAGTTGCGTGAAATGTCCTGAACCCTCGCAAGATGCGTTCCGCAGCGCACAACATTGCCTGCGCTATTGGATACAACCATTGAAAAGGTTTGTATCCAATTTGTCAAATAGATTTCATTCAAGTCCGGCTCGGGCAATACTTCCGGGGCAATAATTGATCCATTTGTTCTTGCAATACAATGGGTATGGCGCTACATTCAACGGGGACTCTTCGGACATTTTGTATCCAATCTACCGATTGACCAGCATGGAACCACCCCGTTTACCCCCCAAGACATCGGTGTCGACTGGCCAGAAGCCCGACCTGGCCGCGCAAATTTCCGATCTCCCCGGCCGGCGCACCGGCACGCCCCGCAGTGTCGACCTCATCTTCCAGCGCATCCTCGGCGCCATCCTGGAGCATCGGCTTCCGCCCGGCACCAAATTGGGGGAGGAACGCCTGGCCGCGGTATTCGGCGTCAGCCGCACGCAGGTACGGCAGGCGCTGGCCCGGCTCACCCACGACCGCATCGTCACGCTGATCGCCAACCGCGGCGCCTTCGTCAGCAGCCCCACCGTGGACGAGGCGCGCGAAGTGTTCGAAGCGCGGCGCCTGATCGAGCCCGACCTCATCCGCCGGGTGGCACGCAATGCCACCGCGGCCGACATTCGCAAACTGCGCGAGCACATCAAGCTCGAGTCGGCGGCACGGCTCGCCAACGACAAGCGCTCGATCATCCGGCTCTCCGGCGATTTCCATCAGATCATCGCCGACATCGCCGGCAACACCTTCCTCGCGCGCACGATGCGCGAACTCGAATCGCTGACCTGCCTCGTGATCATCCTGTACGACGCACCGGAAGTGCCGTCGTGTCCCTACGATGAACACAGCGGATTGATCGACGCCATCGAAGCCCGCGATCCCGATCGCGCCGCCGCGCTGATGATCGAGCATCTCGACCACGTCGAGCATTCGCTCGAGTTGACCCCGCCCGGCGAAGCCGAAATCGATCTCGCCGCCGTGTTCGCCTGATCCACGCCCCACTGCCCAAGCGAGTTCCCGTGCGCATCCTCATCGTCAATCCGAACACGTCCGCGATCGTTTCCGAAAAGGTCACGGCCGAGGCCACCTTCGCGGCCGCTCCGGGCACCGAGATCGTCGCGGTCACCGGCACCTTCGGCGCGCACGTGATCGGCACACGCGCGGAACACGCGATCGCCGAGCACTCGACGATCGCGCTGGTCGCGCAGCATGCGCCGCGCTGCGACGCGGTGGTCCTTGCCGTGTCCTACGACACCGGGCTGCGCGGCGCGCGCGAACTGCTGTCGATTCCCGTCGTCGGCATGACCGAGGCAGGCCTGCTCACGGCCTGCATGCTGGGCGGGCGCATCGGCGTGATCACCTTCGGCCGTCGCGTGCTGCCGCTGTACCAGGAACTGGTGGCCGGCTATGGCCTCGCGTCCCGAATTGCCGGCTGGCGCGTGCTGGAAAGCACCGCCGCCTACGGCCGCGGCGCGCATCCGGAACTCGATCTCGAGATCGTGGCCGCCGCGCAGGCCGTCATCGAGCAGGATGGCGCGGAGACCATCGTGCTCACCGGCGCTGTGATGGCCGGCGTCCCGCGCCGCCTGCAGCATGCCATTCCCGTGCCGGTGGTCGATTGCATTGCAGCGGGCGTCCGGCAGGCCGAACTGCTGGCGCGCATGAACCTGCCCAAGCCGCAAACAGGAAGCTATGCGTCACCCACGGGGCGCGAGCTGGTCGACGTCGACGAAGCCATCGTGCGCGCATTCGCCGGCAAGGCCCCGCCGGCCTCGGCCTGACGCGTCTCCAACCCCTTCACCAAGGCTTCCGCATGCTGCGCCAGCACGGCCGTTTCCCGTACTCACCCATCACCCGACGCGAACCCTTCGCGTGGCCGGGTGGCAAGCGCCTCGCGGTCTACGTTGCGCTCAACGTCGAACACTATGCTTTCGGCGAAGGCCTGACCGAGCAATTGGTGCCGGCACTGGATGAGCACGATGTACTCAATCACTCCTGGCGCGACTACGGCAATCGCGTCGGCGCGTGGCGGCTGCTCGAACTCTTCACGCAATTGCAGATGCCGGTGTCGCTGCTCGTCAATTCCGCGCTGTATGACCACTGTCCGGAACTGGTGGCGGCGTTCCGGGCGCGCGGCGACGAGATCGCCGCCCATGGCCGGACCAATTCCGAGGCGCAGGGCGGGCTCGACGAGACGGCGGAACGGCAACTGATCGACAGCGTAGCCGCCACGATCCGCCAGCACGAGGGACGCCCGCCGGCCGGCTGGCTGGGGCCGTGGATTTCCGAGACACCGGCCACGCCCGACCTGCTGCAGGAAGGAGGCTTCTCCTACGTGCTCGACTGGTGCGCGGACGACCAGCCGCTATGGCTCACGACGCGCCGCGGACGCATTCTTGCGGTGCCGTACCCGCAGGAGCTGAACGACTCCAATGCCATTGTGGCGCGTCGCGCTAGCGCTTCGGATTTTGCCGACATGATCGTCGACCAGTTCGACGAGATGCGCGAGCAGGCCGAGGCCACGCCGCTGGTGATGGGCATCGCGCTGCACACGTACATCGCGGGTCAGCCGTTCAGGCTGCGGCAGCTGCGGCGCGCGCTTTCGCACATCGCCGCGCATCGCGACACGACCTGGATCACGACTGCAGGCGCGATCGCGGGGCATTTCGCCGGGCTGTAAGGCGACGAGGCCGCACCGGCGCAGCCCCTGCCGGCACCGCGATCAGCCGAGGTTGGCCTTGAACCACGCCAGCATCCGGTTCCATGCATCGTCGGCCTGCGGCTTGCGATAGTTGGGCCGGTAGTCCGCGAAGAACGCGTGCGGCGTATCCGGATAGATCATGAAATCCGACTTGGCGTTGCCCGCGGCCTTCAGCGCCGCGAACATCCTTTCCACCGTGTCGTTGGGGATGCCGCCGTCGGCGCCGCCGTACAGGCCCAGCACCGCGCTCCCGATCTGCGATGCCACGTCCAGCGGCGCCCTGTCGCCGGGCGCATAGGCGCGCGCCGTGGGGCCGTACCATGCCACGGCTGCGCGCACTTTCGGGTTGTGCGCGGCATACATGTGCACGACGCGACCGCCCCAGCAGAAGCCGGTGATGCCCAGCCGCGTGATGTCCGCACTGCCGGTCGAGCCGGCCCACGCAACGGCAGCATCGAGATCGGGCATCACTTGCGCATCGGGCGCCTTCGAGACAATTTCCGCAATGAGTTGCGGTATATCGGTGTACGTCGAGGCATCGCCCTGCCGCGAGAAAAGTTCCGGCGCGATCGCGAAATACCCACGGGTGGCCAGGCGCCTGCACACATCCTTGATGTGCTCGTGCACGCCGAAGATTTCCTGAACCACAAGGATCAGCGGGAACGGACCGCCCGTGGCCGGCATTGCGCGATAGGCCGGCATTGTGCCGTCCCTGGTTGGCACCTCCACTTCGCCGGCCACAAGGCCCGCCATGGACGTGGTGATCGTCTGCGCGGTCACCGGCGTCACGGCCGCCGCGAATCCCGCGCCGGGCTCAGGCTTCGTGGACAATCTGCCCGCCTGCCACGGTGTAACGCACGCGCCCCGGCACCTCGAGCCCGAGAAACGGCGTGTTCTTGCCCTGGCTCTTCAGCGCGCCGCGCTCGACTTTCCACCACGCCTCGGGATCGAACAGGCAAAGATCGGCCGGACGACCCAGCACCAGCGAGCCCGCCTCCACGCCGAGGATCGCAGCCGGGACGCTGGTGATGCGTCCCAGCGCTTCAGGCAGTGCCACGCGATCCTCGCGCGCCCACTTCAGCGTGAGCGGCAACAGCAGTTCCAGCCCCGTCGCGCCAGGCTCGGCTTCGCCGAAGGGCACCAGCTTGCCGTCGTCGTCCACCGGCGCGTGATCGGAGCAAATGGCATCGATGGTGCCGTCGACGACAGCGGCACGCAGCGCCGCGCGATCGCTGGTGTTGCGCAACGGCGGCACCAGGTGCGCGTTGGCATCGAACCAGCCGATGTCGAGATCGCACAGGTGCAGGTGATGGATGGCCACGTCGCAGGTGACCGCCAGCCCTTCGGCCTTCGCCGCGCGGATCATCTGCACGCTGCCCGCGGCGGAGAGCCGCCCCACATGCAGGCGCACGCCGGTCTCGCGCGCCAGCGCCAGCATCGTAGCCAGCGCGATGGTTTCCGCGATCGCGGGAATGCCCGGCAGGCCGAGGCGCGTGGCCACCTCACCGTCATGGGCCACACCCGCGCGACTCAGGTACGGATCGCCCGGACGCAGCCACACGCGATAGCCGAACGTGGACGCGTATTGCATCGCCCGGCGCAGCAACTGCGTGTCCATCAGCGGCACGTCGGCATGCGAGAACGCCACACAGCCGGCTTCGGACAGCTCGCCCATTTCCGTCAGCGTCGTGCCCTGCAGGCCCACCGTCAGCGCGCCCACCGGATACACGTGGGCCTGGTTGTGCGAGCGCGCGCGGAACTTGAGCATTTCCACGAGGCCCGGCTCGTCGAGCGGCGGATCGGTGTCGGGCGGACACGCAAGGCTGGTGACGCCGCCGGCCACCGCCGCGCCGAGTTCGGACTCGAGCGTGGCCTTGTACTCGAAGCCGGGTTCGCGCAGCCGCGCCGCCAGGTCGACCAATCCCGGCGCCACCACGAGACCCTTGGCATCGATCACGCGGTTGGCGCTCCAGCCATCGGGTGCATCGCCCACCGCGACGATGCGGCCAGCCGCCACGTACAGCGATGCGACGCGATCGAGGCCACTCGCGTGATCCACCAGCCGGCCGTTGTTGAAGGCGATCTTCATCCGTTGGCCGCGATGATGCTCATCACCGCCATCCGCACCGCGATGCCGAACGTGACCTGCGGCAGGATCACGCTGCGCGCGCCGTCGGCCACGGCCGAATCGATTTCGACGCCGCGATTCATCGGTCCCGGGTGCATCACGATGACGTCGGGTTTGGCTACCGCGAGTTTTTCCTCGGTCAATCCATAGTTCTTGAAGTACTCGCCAGCCGACGGCAGCAGCGCGCCCTTCATCCGTTCGTTCTGCAGGCGCAGCATCACCACGGCATCGCACCCGCGCAGACCCTCTCGCATGTCGTGGAACACCCGCACGCCCAGCGCCTCCACGCGCGTAGGCAGCAGCGTCTTCGGGCCGATGACGCGCACTTCGGGCGTGCCCAGCGTGGTGAGGCCGTGGATCAGCGAGCGCGCGACGCGCGAGTGCAGCACGTCGCCGACGATGGCCACGGTGAGATTGCGGAAGTCGCGCTTGTAGTGCCGGATCGTGTAGAGGTCGAGCAGGCCCTGCGTGGGATGCGCATGGCGGCCGTCGCCGGCATTGACCACATGCACGTGATTGCGGCCATGGGCGTTGAGATGCTGCGCGATGAGGTGCGGCGCGCCGGACTGCGAGTGGCGCACGACGAAGATGTCCGCGTCCATGGCCACGAGGTTGTCGACGGTGTCGAGCAGCGTCTCGCCCTTGCTGGTGGACGACGCGCCGATGTTGAGATTGATCACGTCCGCCGACAGCCGCTTGGCCGCGATCTCGAACGTGGTGCGGGTGCGCGTCGAATTCTCGAAGAACAGGTTGAACACCGCCTTGCCGCGCAGCAGCGGCACCTTCTTGACCTCGCGCTCCGCAATCGACACGAACGGCTCCGCCGTGTCGAGGATGCCGGTGATCACGTCCGCGGGCAGCCCTTCCAGCGTCAGGAGGTGCGTCAGCGCCCCCTGCGCATCGAGTTGCGGATTGCGGGTGGCGGTCATCGCGAACCCCGGCGTCGCGCGTGCATCACGATTGCGCCGCCTCGACCGCCAGGCGCAGCTTCTCGCCGTCGCGCGAGAGGACGATGGACAGGTCGCGGGCCACGGTCAGGCGCTCGCCGCAGTAGGTGGGCTCATACGGCAGCTCGCGCCCGCCGCGGTCGACCAGCACCGCCAGTTCGATGGCTGCGGGGCGGCCGAAGTCGAAGAGTTCATTGATCGCCGCGCGGACGCTGCGGCCGGTGAACAGCACGTCGTCGATCAGCACGATGGTGGCCCCGTCGACGTCGAACGGCAGCTCGGTGCGCCGGCTCTTGGCCTTGAGCCCCGTGGTCGAGTAATCGTCGCGATAGAAGGACACGTCGATGAAGCCCACCGGATGGTTGCCCGGAATCATCGCGCCGAGGCGCTCCGCCAGCCACGCACCACCGGAGTAGATGCCGACGAAGGCCGCGTCGAAGGCCACGGCCGGGCGCATGCGCTCGGCGAGGCGCTCGAGCAGCACTTCGGCGTCAGGAAGCATCGCGGGCGCGTTCATCGAGCCATCCCTGGAGGATCAGCCTGGCCGCCACGGCGTCGCGCGTCTCGCGTGCCGCGCGCCCACCGCGCGCCTCGACGATTTCCGTCTGCGCAGCCTGTGTCGTGTGGCGCTCGTCGGCCGTCTCCACGGTGAGCGCGAACCTCGTGTGCAGTCGCCGCGCGAAGGCTGCGGCGCGCGCGGTCATCGCATGCGGCGTGCCATCGGCGTGCACGGGCAGTCCCACGACCAGGATCTGCGGCTGCCACTCCGCAATCACCCTGGCGATCGCCTCCCACCGCTGCGGCTCGCGCGGCTCGTCGATCGTGGCCAGCGCCCGCGCGCTGCCGGTGAGCGTGTTGCCGATGGCCATGCCGATGCGGCGAGCGCCGAAATCGAACGCCAGCACCGTGGCGACTGGAAGCGTCACGGCCCCGGATCACGCGTGCCCGACGTCTTCGGACAGGCGCGAGAAGTCGATGCCCAGAAGCTGCATCGCCGCGGGCAGCCGGCGTTCGGCCGGCATGTCGAAGAGCACGCTTGCGTCCGCGGCCACCGTCAGCCACGCGTTCTGCGCGAGCTCCTGCTCGAGCTGTCCGGCCGACCAGCCCGCATAGCCCAGCGACACGAAGACGTCCTTCGGGCCGTCCCCGCGGCCCACGGCCTCGAGGACATCCTTCGACGTGGTGAGGCCGAGATCGTCGCTGATGGCCAGCGTGGACAGCCAGCTGCCCAGCGGCCGGTGCAGGACGAAGCCGCGATCGGTCTGGACGGGACCGCCGAAATGGACGGGGGCGGTGCGCAGCACATCGTCGGCCAGGGGCACTTCGATCTGCTCGAAGAGGGCCGAGAGCGTCATGTCGATCGGCTTGTTGATGACGATGCCGAGAGCGCCGTCCTTGTTGTGCTCGCAGACGTAGGTGAGCGTGTGCGCGAAACGCGGATCGGCCATGGCGGGCATGGCAATCAGGAAGTGGTCGGTGAGATTGACGGAATCTTCCATGCGTCGAATTGTAAACGGTAGGGGGGTACGCCACAATCAACCAGCTTATCCGGCACGCCTCCGCCCCGTTCCCCGCCCCCCCCATGCCGACCTCAACACCACCACCTGCCGGGCCGGACTACGACCGGGCGCTGGTCTGGTTTCGCCGCGACCTGCGCGACTTCGACCACGCGGCCCTCTACCACGCGCTGCGCCGCGCCCGCACCGTCCACTGCGTCTTTGTCTTCGACCGCGAGATCCTCGATGCCCTGCCGCGCGCGGACGACCGCCGGGTCGAATTCATCTGGGAATCGGTCGTGCAACTGGGCGCCGCGCTGGCCCGGCGCGGCGGCGGGCTGATCGTCCGTCATGCCGTGGCCCGCGACGCGATTCCGCAACTGGCCTCCGGGCTCGAGGTCGACGCGGTCTTTGCCAATCACGACTACGAGCCCGCCACGCAGGACCGCGACGCCGCCGTGGCGCATGCGCTGGCCGACCGGGGCATCGCATTCCACACCAGCAAGGACTGCGTGATCTTCGAGCGCGCCGAGATCCTGACGCAAACGGGCAATCCATTCTCGGTGTTCACGCCATTCAAGAATGCGTGGCTGCGCGCGGTGACGCCGTATCATCTCAAGTCCTATCCCGTGGCGAAGTACAGCGGCCACCTGGCACCCGCGCCGGACGTCGCCCCGCCGCCGTCGCTGGAGGCAATGGGCTTCGCCCGCACCAACCTCGCCGCGCTGGGCGTGGCCTGCGGCATGACAGGTGGCTCGAAGCTATTCAAGGATTTTCGAAACCGGATCGATGCGTATCGCGACGCGCGCGACTTTCCCGCGGTCAAGGGGCCGTCCTATCTGTCCGTGCACCTGCGCTTCGGCACGGTGTCGATCCGCGAGCTCGCCGCGTACGCGCATCGGCTGGCGCTCGAACCCGATGGTGCAGGCGCGCAAACCTGGCTCAACGAACTGATATGGCGCGACTTCTACGCGCAGATCCTGTGGCACCACCCGCAGGTGGTGCGCCAGAGCTTCAAAACCGACTATGTCGATCTGCAGTTTCCCAATGACCCGGCGCACTTCGCCGCATGGTGCACAGGAACCACCGGCTATCCGATCGTCGACGCGGCAATGCGGCAGTTGAACACCACCGGCTACATGCACAATCGCCTGCGGATGATCGCCGCCTCGTTCCTGGTCAAGGACCTGCTGGTCGACTGGCGCTGGGGCGAGCAATACTTCGCCGACACGCTGATCGACTTCG
>JANNYI010000110.1:0-3914 GCA_031410015.1 Betaproteobacteria bacterium
TACTGGTAATGCACCGGCGACGCGGGGCACGCCAGGTTGAAGATGCAGTCGACCTCGACGAACAGCGGAAAGGTGATGTCGTGCCGCATGAACTCGAACCGTGGCGAGCCATGCAGGTGCGCGATGTTGGCCTTGCTTCCGGTGAAAAGATTGTCGACGCACAGCACGTCGTGCCCGTCGGCATGGAGCGCCGTGCACAGGTGCGAGCCCAGAAAGCCGGCTCCGCCCGTGACCAGGATCCGGCGTGGATGGTTCAGGAATCCGGGCATGCGCGCTCGTGGTTCGCCGCGGCCGCGCAGGCGTCGCGGCGGATCCCGCTCAGTGCAGCGGTCCGCTGGGTGCGGGCATCACGACCGCCGTGACCGGCGACGCGTGATGGCACATCATGCGCCAGCCCGACGGCGTGCGCAGGAAGATGTTGGTGGCCGCCGCGGCGCCGCGCGCGGTGCCGTCGGCGCTGGACACATGCTCGATCGCCGACTGCATCGCGAGGCCCACCGTTTCCATCATCACGACGTGCTCCAGCCGGAAGACAAGCTTGGTGTCGCTGCCGAATAGCTGCTCCCATGCGGCGCGCACCGCGTCGTAGCCGACGACGCGCGCACCGCCCGGATGCACGCACACGATGTCCTCGTCGTCGGCCCAGCACGCCATCATCGCGTCGATGTCCTGCGCCTCGAACGCCTGGTAGAACGCGACGGATGCGTCCTGCGGCGACGTGTAGATGGTGAGTGTGCGGGCCTTGGCCATGGTTGCCGATGCGTGGTGAAAAGCGCGGTTACCGCCGCAGCGCCGACGGCATGTAGTCGGGGAGCGCTGCGCGGGCGAGATTGTAGACCATCGGGGGCTTCAATTCGCGCATGCACTTGAAATGCCCGAGCGGGCACTCGCGCTTGAAGCAGGGGCTGCAGGCGATGTCGATCTTCGCGATCGTGGCCAGCGGGGACAGCGGCGGCGTGTAGAGCGGCGACGAGGACCCGAACAGCGCAACCAGCGGCACCCCGACCGCGGCCGCGGCATGCATCAGGCCCGAGTCGTTGCTGATCACGACGGACGCGGCGGACAGCATGTCGATGGCGGTGCCGAGGTCGGTTCGCGCCGTCAGGTCGCGCACCTTGTGGACGTTGTCGCCCAGCGAGTTGAGGACGGCATCGGCGGCGATGCGGTCGTTGGGCGAGCCGACGATCCACACCTGCAAGCCATCCTGCAGGAACATCGCGGCGAGTTCCGCGAACTGGTTGGGCGGCCAGCGCTTGGCGGCGCCGAATTCGGCACCCGGGCACAGGACCGCCACCGGACGGTCGGTTTTGAGATGCAGCGCGCGCATCGCCGCGGCCCGGTTGGCGACATCCGGCACCAGCACCGGCGACGTCACCATCGGCACCAGTCCGCCGCGGGTGGTGGCCAGCGCGGCAAACCGGTCGACGAGGCGTGGCATCGCCTTCTTCGCGAGAGGGCGCGCGTCGGTCAGGAGACCGTACCGTGCCTCGCCGCGATAGCCGATGCGCCTGGGAATGCCGGCGAAGTAGGGCACGAGCGCCGATTTCCACGAATTGGGGAGCACGAAGGCGCGCGTGTAGCCTTCGGTGCGCAGTTCGGCGCCGAGGCGGCGGCGCCCGGCCAGGTCGAGTTTGCCGTGGCCGAGCGGATTCTCGATGATGCGGCGAATGCCGCGCATCCGCGCATAGACCGGCGCGCACCACGACGGCGCGAGCACATCGACGATCGGATCCTCGAACGGCTCGCGCAGCAGCGCGATCAGGGGCTCGGACAGGATCGCATCGCCGACCCACGACGGCGCGACGACCAGAAAGCGTTCGGCAGCCACGATCAGGCCTGCCGTTTCCGGCCATGAAGGTCCGGGCTCGGCGCTCCGCAGGTGTCGGGGAACGTCGAGTGCTGCTTCACTCAGTGACCGCTGGGCCGCGGGCCACCCGCCAGCGCATAGCGCGTGCCGCAATACGGGCACATCGCCTCGCCGCTGGCGGACACGTCGAGATACACGCGCGGATGCGATGACCACAGCGGCATCGCGGGATTGGGGCAGAAGACCGGCAGCTCGGCCGGATTGACCATCACCGGCGGCACGATTTTCACGGCGTTCGTCATACGTGCGTCAGCCATGACGCATGCGCCGCGCTGCGGCCATTGACCGCGTCGAAGAACATCGACTGCAGTTTCGTGGTGATGGGGCCGCGCGTGCCGGTGCCGATGACGCGGTTGTCCAATTCGCGGATGGGCGTCACTTCCGCGGCGGTGCCGGTGAAGAATGCCTCGTCGGCACACCAGGCCTCGTCGCGCGTGATGCGGCGCTCGTGCACGGGGATGCCCAGTTCGCGCGCGAAGGCCATGATCGTGGCGCGGGTGATGCCTTTCAACGCACCCGACGAGAGGTCGGGGGTGTGCAGTTCGCCGTTCTCGATCAGGAAGATGTTCTCGCCCGAGCCTTCGGACACGTAGCCCTGCGGATCGAGCAGCAGCGCTTCGTCGTAGCCGTCGTGGGTCGCTTCCTGGTTGGCGAGGATCGAATTGAGGTAGTTGGCGCAGGCCTTGGCACCCGTCATGTGGATGTTCACGTGATGGCGGGTGAAGGAGGAAGTTCTGACCCGGATGCCCTTTTCCATGCCTTCGGCGCCCAGGTACGAGCCCCATGGCCATGCCGCGATCGCGACGCGCACGGGGTTCGACTTGGCGGCCACCCCCATCGCGGTGGAGCCGTAGAACGCGATGGGTCGCAGGTAGCAGGACTCGAGCTTGTTGTCGCGCACACACGCGAGCTGCGCCGCGTCGATTACTTCCTTCGAGAACGGGATCTTCATCCCGAAGATGTGCGCGGAGCGGAACAGGCGATCAGTGTGGTCGCGCAGCCGGAAGATGGCGGGTCCGGCCGCCGTCTTGTAGCAGCGCACGCCCTCGAAGACGCCCATGCCGTAGTGCAGCGTGTGGGTAAGGACATGGGTGGTGGCTTCGCGCCACGGCACCATCCCGCCGTCATACCAGATCCATCCGTCGCGGTCGGACATCGACATTGCTAGTTGCTCCCGGCTTCGTCAGAAGGGCAATTTTAGCCGATTTCGCCGGGCGGGCCGGAGGGGCATCATGCGGCGGCGACCGGGTCCGGCCATGGCGCGCCGAAAACGGCGACCCATAGCGCGGTCACGGCGGCCCGGCGCGCCGCTTCGGGCGCGGCATCCACGCGGGCGTGGGCGGCGCCGGTCAGCCGCACCGCGTGCTGCAGGCGGCGGAAGTCGCGATAGGCGTCGGCGACGGTGCCGGCGAGCGCCGGGGGAATGAGGCCCAGGTTGCCGGCTGCCTGCAGCAGGGCGATGTTCCCCGCGTTGCGGGTCAGCGCCTGATGGTTGTGGGCATGCGCAAGCACCAGGAATTGCACGATGAACTCGATGTCGACCATGCCGCCGGGATCGTGCTTGACGTCGAAGAGGCGCGACGGGTTGGGGTGGCCCGCGTGCATCCTGCGCCGCATGGCCACCACTTCCTCCGCGAGTGGCGCCGCAGCGCGCGGCGCGCACAGGATGGACTCGCGCAGCGCTTCGAAGGTGGCGCCTACGCCGGCGTCGCCGGCCACGAAGCGCGCGCGCGTCAATGCCTGGTGCTCCCACGTCCACGCCTGCTGCTCCTGGTACTTCCGGAAGGCCGCGAGACTCGACACCATCAACCCCGCTGCGCCGTCGGGGCGCAGGCGCAGGTCGGTGTCGTAGAGCCGGCCGGCCCCCGTGATGCTGGTCAGCCACGTGTTGATCCGCTGCGCGAGGCGCGTGTAGCGCGGGGCGAGTTCGTCGGCGTCGGCATCGTCCGCCGCGACGTCGAACAGGAAGATGAGATCGAGATCGGATGCGTAGCCCAGTTCCTTGCCGCCGAGCTTGCCGTACGCGACGATTGCGAAGCGAGGCGGC
>JANNYI010000111.1:0-5745 GCA_031410015.1 Betaproteobacteria bacterium
TGCGCGCACCGTAATACAATAGCGCCCCCACAATTGGTTGCTGCGCGGCTCCGGGCCGAAAAGTCAGCAACATCATCGAGGCACCCATGCTTTCAGTTCGCTTCCATCGCGCCGTGTTCGCCACTCTCGCGATGCTGCTCATTCTCGCCCTGCCGGGCATGACCCACGCCACCACGGTGCGGCTGACCACGGCCCTCGGTGCCATCGACGTCGAGCTGTATGACGACGCCGCGCCGAAAACGGTGGCCAATTTCCTGGCCTATGTGAACAGTGGCGCATATCGCAACACGTTCGTGCATCGCAGCGTGCCGGGCTTCGTCATCCAGGGCGGCGGGTACGGCTGGGACGACGCCGCCAACCGGGTGACCACGGTGGCGACCATGCCGGCGGTGGTCAATGAATTCAGCCCCAACCGCTCGAACCTGCGCGGCACGATCGCCATGGCCAAGCTGGGCGGCGATCCCAACAGCGCGACGTCGCAGTGGTTCATCAATCTCGGCGACAACAGCGCCAATCTCGACACGCAGAACGGCGGCTTCACCGTGTTCGGCGAGGTCAGCGCCAGCAGCATGGCGGTGGTGGACGCAATCGCCGCGCTGCCGCTTGTCAACGCGGGTTCGCCGTTCGACGCGCTGCCGATCGTCGGCACGCTCGCCGGCAACACCATCTTCAAGCCGAATCTCGTGGTCGTCAGCGCGGCCACGGCGGTAGCCACCGATTACCAGGGCCTGTGGTGGAACGCCAGTGAATCGGGCTGGGGGATGAGCCTCACGCAGCACGGCGATCTCATTTTTTCCGCGATCTACACGTATGACGCCGCGGGCCTGCCGATCTGGTACGTGATCACCAATTGCCCGGTGACGCCCAGCGGCTGCAGTGGCGACATCTACCGGGTGAATGGCGGCACGCAACCGACGGTGCCCTGGACCGGCGCGGGCCGGGTGCTGACCAAGGTGGGCACTGGCACACTGGCGTTTGCCGACGCGAACGTCGGCACGTTCAGTTTCACGATCGACGGCGTTGCCGGCACGAAGGCGATCACGCGGCAGGTGTTCGAAACGGGCACCGCTGCGCCGAAAGTCGACTACACCGACCTCTGGTGGAACAAGGACGAGTCCGGCTGGGGCGTGTCGCTGACGCAGCAGTTCGGCATCGTGTTCGCCGCCTGGTACACGTACGACGCGGCCGGCAACCCGGTGTGGTATGTCGCCACCAATTGCCCCGTCAGCGGCGCAGGCTGCACCGGTACGTTGTATCGGGTCACGGGCGGCACGCCGCTCACCGCAGCGTGGAAGCCGATCACGCCGCCCACGGCGGTGGGCGAGGTGACGTTTGCATTCTCCAATGCCGCCAACGGCACCATGACCTACACGATCAACGGCGTCGCGGCGAGCCGCGCGATCACCCGGCAGGTGTACTGATCCTACGGCGCGGGGCCCGTCCCCGCGCTCAGGTACCGCAGAACGTCTGGTAGCTCGCGGTCACGGCCGCGGGTGCGGGCTCGGCGTAGGGGGCGGCCGCGGCCGTTTCGTCGTACGGGTGTCGCAGCGCGTCGAGCAACCGTTCGAAGGGCGCCAGATCGCCCGCCGTGGCGGCGGTCAGCGCCTCTTCCACGCGATGGTTGCGCGCAATCACATAAGGATTGACGCGGCGCATTGCGGCCGCCCGTTCGACCCCCGCTGCGACGGCGGCGCCATCCTCGCTGACGCAACGTGCGCGCCAGCGCGCGAGCCACGCGTCGAGTGCCTGCGTGTCGGCGAACAAGGCGCGCAGCGGCGCATCGTTGCCGGCCGCGGCATCGGCCAGTTGCCGCCATGCGAGCGTGAAGTCCACCTGTTGTTCCTGCAGCAGCGCCAGCCAGTCGTCGGCCAGCGCGGTATCGGCACTGTCGTCGACCGCATCGCTTCGACGCAAACCCAGCTTCGCGCGCTGGCCGCGCAGAAGCGCTCCGCGGTACTGCGCCGGAAACGCCACGATCACCTCGGTGGCCGTCGCCACTGCCTGATCCGCGTCGTCGGACAGCAGCGGCAGCAGCGTCTCCGCGAAGCGCGTGAGATTCCAGTACGCGATGTCGGGCTGGTTGCCGAACGCATAGCGTCCCTGGTGGTCGATGGAACTGAACACCGTCGCGGGATCGTAGGCCTCCATGAACGCGCACGGTCCGTAGTCGATCGTCTCGCCCGAGAGCGCCATGTTGTCGGTGTTCATCACGCCGTGGATGAAGCCCACGTTCATCCATTGCGCGATCAGCGCGGCCTGCCGCGCGGCGACGGCCTGCAGCAGCGCCAGATACGGTTGCGGTGACGACGCCAGCGCCGGGTCGTGCCGGGCGATCGTGTAGTCGGCCAGTTGGCGCAGGCGTTCCAGCTCGCCGCGCGCGGCATAGAACTGAAACGTGCCCACGCGAAGGTGGCTGGCGGCCACGCGCGTCAGCACGGCGCCGGGTAGTGCCGACTCGCGATACACCGGCTCGCCGGTGGCGGCGACCGCGAGTGCACGTGTGGTGGGAATGCCAAGCGCATGCATCGCCTCGCCCAGCAGCACCTCGCGCAGCATCGGCCCCACGGCCGCCTTGCCGTCGCCGCCGCGCGCGAACGGCGTGCGGCCCGAGCCCTTGAACGCGATGTCGTGTCGGTGCCCGCGCGCATCGATCACCTCGCCCAGCAGCAGCGCGCGGCCGTCACCCAGCCGCGGGGAGAAGCCGCCGAACTGGTGGCCGGCGTAGGCCTGCGCCAGCGGCTGCGCACCGGCGGGCAGTGTGTTGCCGACAAACAGCGCGGCCTTGGCACTGTCATCGAGCGCCGCAAGATCGAGACCCAGTTCGGCCGCCAGCGCAGCGTTGAAGAAGAGGAGGCGCGGCGCGGGCATGACCGCCGGCGGCCACGGTTCGTAGAACCCTGGCAGGTCACGCGCGAACGAATTATCGAAGCGGAAGGCGGCGGTTGGCGCCGTCGGCGGGGAAGTTGCGGTCATGGCCAAGTTTGCCACATCACCCGGGCCATGCTGTCCTCGGGCCGGGGTGGCGCAGGCTGCCCCGGCCGGGACTCATAGTGAGTACAGGAACGCGCGCAATTGCTCGACTTTTTCCGTCGACAAGTCTCTCAACTTGGTGATGACGCCCAGTTGCTTGACCGCCGGCCCGTCATGCAGGAACGCCGCCTCGATCGCATCGCACGCCCGTCCATCGTGCAACAGGAAATCGCAGGCTGCATCCAGCGTGTACGTTGCGTCGTTGACGTACGTCTTGGTGTTCCTGTACGAGTCGGTCACGAAGCGGTTGAGGCCCAGTCCCTTCAACGCGGGCGTGCGGATCTTCTGCACGTAATTTTCGTATTGTCGCAACACCACCCCGTTATCATCCCGGATCGGCTTGCTCGCGTCGGCGACCTGGGACAGGTAGCCCATGTCATGCATCAGCAGATCGGTGCCGATATAGGACAGGAATGGCGCCGACTTGGGGGTGGTGCCGGTTGCCTCCTTGACCCGTTTCTTCAAGCGCTCGCGAAAATCCTTGGTCAACATCGTATCTTCCGGATCGATGTCGATCTTCTTGATCACATGACATGTAGCGCACCCGGTATCGCGGAAAATCTTCTCGCCGGCAATGACCTCCGGCAGGGCCACCTGGAATTCGGAGCGGGTGGGACTGCCGAGCCAGCGGGCGTAATCGGCCATCCGCTCGACATCCCGTTCGGTCAGGTCGGCGTTGACGCACGGCTTTTTGGCCGGGTCGCAATTGGGATCATTGACTTTTACCAAATTGACGCACGGCTTGTTGGCCGGGCCGCAATTGGGATGCGCGTACCGGATCGGGAACTTCGCGTCGTCCTTGGGATAAAGCTTCTTGTACCCACCGCTCGTGGTCATGTTCATTTCGACGAACGCCGCATTGGCCACCTGGTCCTCCAGCGATACGCGGTCGCCAATCCAGCCGAAGCGGCCGATGAAGCACTGGGTCAGGTCCTTGGGCTTGCCGTCCTCGCACTTCTTGACCATGCCACCCTTCTCTGGGTCGATGCCGTCACGCGACCCTGCCTGCCAGATGATCTCTCCGGCGATCTTGTTGCCCAGCAAGGGGTTCGCTGTCTGGCTGTCACGGAAACCGATGATGGCCTGGGCAGGTATGGCTTCCATCGCGCCCAGATTGCCCAGGCGCTTGCCATTGAGGTGCATGAACCCTACGCCACCGCCGGTGGCTACGGCCGCGGCGATGGCGGCGCCGTCGATATCCTTGCAGCTGCTCGGCCACGGCTTGGTCGTGGGCGCGGGCGAGACCAAGTCAACTTTCGGATCGCATGACGAACTGGTCGCAAAATTGGACAGCTGGATCTGCTGCGGCGCGTAGAGCGATTTAAGGTCCTTGGTTTGGCGCACATCTTTCACCACCATGCGATCCGGGTTCACCTTTGCATAAGTCCAGGTGTAGGTGTAACCCGGCGTGGTGACGTGAAAGCTGTCGCCGTAGAAATTCATGATCTTGTTGTTGTAGTAGAGGTCGTCCTTCTGGGATTTCAACCCCGGCTTCGTCAGGACCGCCGTCGGAAACGACAGCGGCTCGGAGTAGCGCGAAGCATCGAGCCGCTTGGTATCGCGGCCCAGGTCGAAAAAGACCAGCTTCATGGGCCGTATCTTGCCGGTGAACGTGTAGTCCGGCGACCCGGGTGCTGCGCCCACGGAGGGGTTGTACTCCCCTGCGGTCATGAACTCCTGGAGCAACTTGTCGAGCTTGAGCTCGGTGTTGATTGGAATGCCGCTGCCGTTGCGCACATGGCAGCCGTCGCAGGTTTCATTATGAAAGGGCGCCTTGGCGCTCGCCGGATTGAACGCCGCGGCGAACATCCGGTCGCGGAAGACCGGATTGCCTGTTTCCTTGTAATTCTTGTACATGCCCTGCATCCGGTATTCGTTGTGCCACAACACCTTGCCGCGGATGCCGTCCGCGAATTGCCACGGGTCCGACTCGTTGTGGTTGCTCATGAGCAACGTATGGTGGAACTCGGTAGGCAGGTAGTTGCGACCCTGCATCGCGTTCTTCAAATCGGCCACGTTGGCAATCGGCTGGTACATGCTGAAAATGCTTGAGTTGTACACCTGCTCGTAGATGCTGAGGCCGCTGTCGCTCTTGGCGTCCTTGAGGAACGACACCGGCAGCTGCAAGCCGGGCACGCCGGCAAGCAGGAAGGTCGTCCTGCCGTATTGGTTCCCCTTCATGGACGCGTCGTCAAAGTCGCCCCCATAGTCCTTTCCCGACGGGTCCGTTTTAAGCCACTGCCATTTGAAGCCATTGGGGTGAATCTCGTAGGCGAGGCTGCACTGGCGCAGCTTCGCGACCGAGGTCAGGTCCGCTCCGGCCGCTCCGGTCAGATCGTCGAGCGAGCACTGTCCCGGGTACCGGAAACTCGCGGCATACTGTTCGCCGGTGTCTGGGCAACCGGCATTCCCGTCGAAGGTAATGTCGCAACGGAAGTTCCTCGCCGTAGGCGTGAACACGCCCTGGAAAGGGTTGTACAGGGCCTGGGGATGTACAAAGTCCTGCCACGTAACGGCCTTGGTGATCCAGGCAAAATGACGCGCGTTTTCGGCGGGGGTGACCTGGTCGGGAAACGAGGCCAGCGCCCGGTTGAACCACTGGATCAGATATTCGTTCCACGGTTGATACTGGAGGCCCGGCGGACTGTTCCACGGGTATGGCGTTGGAGGTGAAAGTGGAGGTGGCGAAGGAGGCGGAGGCGCAAGTGGAACTGG
>JANNYI010000112.1:0-5025 GCA_031410015.1 Betaproteobacteria bacterium
CGCGCGCACCACGCCGGCGCCCATGACCAAGCCATAAGCCAGCCGCAGCACCTTGTAGCCCCAGTCGATCAAAACTTTCTACGAGGTCTAGATCGTCGTGGGGTCGGTGGCGTGGGGGACGAACATCGACGCCGCCGTGCCGGGATTGAATTTCTTGTGTCCGCCCTTGCGCAGCAGGTTGCGCATCGCGATCGACACATCGCCGAAGTCGATGTCCACCGGGCATGGATTCGCGCACTTGTGGCACACCGTGCAGTGGTCGGCCACGTCGGAGAATTCGTCGAAGTGCCGCAGGCTGACACCGCGCCGCGTCTGCTCCTCGTACAGGAACGCCTCAATAAGCAGCGACGTGGCGAGGATCTTGTTGCGCGGGCTGTAGAGGAGGTTGGCGCGCGGCACGTGCGTCGCGCACACCGGCTTGCACTTGCCGCAGCGCAGGCAATCCTTGATCGACTCGGCCACGCTCCCGATGTCGCTCTGCTCCAGGATCAGGCTCTCGTGCCCGATCAGCGAGAAACTCGGTGTATAGGCGCCGGAAAGGTCCGCCGGAAACTTCGGGTCGCGCAGCAGCTTGCCGCGATTGAAGCGGCCTTCCGGATCCACGTCGCGCTTGTATTGCGCGAAAGGCGCCAGCTCGGCGTCGGTCAGGTACTCGAGCTTGGTGATGCCGATGCCGTGCTCGCCGGAGATGACGCCGCCCAGGCTGCGCGCCAGCGCCATGATGCGCGCCACTGCCGCATTGGCCTCCTGCAACATGCCGTAGTCGTCCGAATTGACGGGCAGGTTCGTGTGCACGTTGCCGTCGCCGGCATGCATGTGCAGCGCGACGAACACGCGGCTGCGCAGCACGCGTGCATGCACTTCCCTGATCCGCGTCGCCACCGGCGCAAAGGCCAGTCCGGCAAAGATCTCGTCCAGCGGCGCCTTCAGTTCGAGCTTCCACGACACGACGGTGGAGTGGTCCTGCAGCGACGCAAACGTCGCATCGAGGTCCTGCAGCAGCTGCTGCCAGCGGCCGCGCACCGCAGCCACGATGGCGCGTGCCTCGTCCAGCTTGGCGTCGATGATTTCCTGCGTGGGCCGCGCCTCGCTGTCCGGTCCCCATGCCTGCGCGAGCAGCGGGCTGTCGAAGAAACCTTGCAGCGCATCGGCCAGCACCAGCTTGTTGCGGATGGAAAGCTCGATATTGATGCGTTCGATGCCGTCGGTGTAGTCGCCAAGACGCGGCAGCGGAATGACGACGTCCTCGTTGATCTTGAAGGCGTTGGTGTGCTTGGCGATCGCCGCCGTGCGCGCGCGATCCAGCCAGAACTTCTTGCGCGAGTCGGCGGACACCGCGACGAAGCCTTCGGCGCCGCGCGCATTGGCGATGCGCACGACCTCGGACGCCGCGCGGGCCACCGCATTGTCGTCGTCGCCGACGATGTCGCCCAGCAGCACCATCTTCGGCCGGCCGTGCCGCTTGGCCTTGGTGGCGTAGCCCACCGCTTTCACATAGCGTTCGTCGAGATGCTCGAGGCCCGCCAGCATCACGCGCAAGCCGCCCGCCTTGGGCAACGCGTCGAGATAGTCCTTGATCTCGACGATGGCCGGCGTGGAATCGCGCACCTGGCCGAAGAACTCGAGACACACCGTGCGGATGGCCGGCGGCATCCTGTGCAGGATGAAGCGCGCGCTGGTGATGAGACCATCGCAGCCTTCCTTCTGGATGCCCGGCAGGCCGGCCAGGAACTTGTCGGTGACATCCTTGCCGAGACCGGTCTTGCGGAACACGCCGCCGGGGATCGCAAGCGTTTGCGTGCGCTCCACGGTCTTGCCGTCGGCGGCAAACCACGTGCACAGGAACGTGGCTACCGCGGCGTCGTGAATCTTGCCGAGGTTGTGGTCGGTGCGCACCACCTCCAGCCACTGCGCCTGCGGCGTCACCATTCGCCACGACGCGAGATTGTCGAGCGCGGTGCCCCACAACACGGCTTTCTTGCCACCGGCATTCATCGCGACGTTGCCACCGATGCACGACGCGTCGGCCGACGTTGGATCGACGGCAAAGACGAGTCCGTTGCGCTCCGCTGCATCCATCACGCGGCGCGTGACCACGCCGGCTCCTGCATCGATCGTCGCCGTGGCTTGCGTGTGACCCGGCAACACGATGGGCTCCACCTCCGACAATCGTTCGAGCTTTTCGGTGTTGATCACCGCCGAACGCGCATCGAGCGGGATCGCGCCGCCCGTGTAGCCAGTGCCGCCGCCGCGCGGAATGATGGTGAGGCCGAGCTCGATGCAGCCCTCCACCAGGCCGCGCACTTCCTCTTCCGTGTCGGGGTGGAGCACGACGAACGGATACTCGACGCGCCAGTCGGTGGCGTCGGTCACATGCGAGACGCGCGCCAGGCCGTCGAAAGCGATGTTGTCCTTGTGCGTGTGCCGGCCCAGCACGCGCCGCGCGCGCCTGCGCAATTCCAGGGTGGCCGGGAACGACGCGGCGAAGCGATCCACGGCGGCGTTGGCCGCCGCCACGAGCTGCGATACCTTGCCGTCGCGCAACGCATCCGCGCCCGCGCCCGCCTGCCGCCGGATCTCGATCTCGCGCAGCCGATGCCGCAGCGCCTCGACCAGCAAGCGCTGCCCCTTCGGGTAGTCGAGCAGGTCGTCCTGCAGGTAAGGATTGCGCTCGACCACCCAGATGTCGCCGAGGACCTCGAACAGCATTCGCGCCGAGCGCCCGGTGCGCCGCTCGCCCCTCAGCTCGTCGAGCAGGGCCCAGAGTTCGTGGCCGAGCAGCCGGATGACGATCTCGCGATCGGAGTACGACGTGTAGTTGTACGGAATCTCGCGCAGCCGCGGGACGTCGACGCGGGGTTCGGCAAAGTCGACAAAGGCTTCGGTGACGGTATTCATGGCAGCCCACTAGTCTACCGCAGCGCAACATGGATACCCCCTCGACGCCTCTGGCCGCGTTAAACTAGTGGTCCTGCCGGATTGCCGGAGCGTGCCCGCCATGAAAACCCTGTTCGCCAAGACGCTGCTGCTTGCAACGCTGGGGCTGTCCGCCAGCATCGGCGGCGCCGCCGCCCCTGCCCAGGACGACGCCTGGGCCAAGAACCTTGCCCAATGGCGCGCCGATGGCGACAAGCGCCTGAAGAGCGAGCGCGGCTGGCTGTCCATCGTCACCCGCGACGAACTCACCAAGGGCAAGTACCGGATCGGCTCGGCCCCGGACAACGACGTGAAACTGCCCAAGGCGCTTGCCCCCGCCTACCTCGGCACGATGGAGGTCGGGCAGGACAAGGCGCGGCTCGTGCTGGCACCGGGACAGAAGATGCGCACCGTAGGCAAGGGCGATGAGGGCGAGGAATTCACCGCCCGCGATTTCGTCACCGGCTCCACGCGCCTCGAATGGATCACTGCGGGCCGGCTGTCGTTGCAGATCGTGAAGCGCGAGGACGGCAAGATCGTCGTGCGCGCCGCCGACCGCGAATCGCCGCGCCGTACCAACTTCGCGGGCCGCCAATGGTTCGAGCCCAAGGCCGAATACAAGGTGGCGGCGAAGTTCGTGCCGCACGCCGACGGCGCCACCATCCCCATCGCCAACGTGCGCGGGGAGATCAGCTACGAGAAGGTCGCCGGCACGCTCGAATTCGTGCTCAACGGGAAAGTGACCACGCTCGATGCGCTGGACGACGATGGCGACCTCTTCATCATCTTCCGCGACGCCACCAGCGAGTCGACCACCTATCCGCCGGGACGCTTCCTGTCGATCCAGAAGCCCAAGGACGGGCAATGGATCGTGGACCTGAACCGCGCCTATAACCCGCCGTGCGCGTTCTCCGCGTACACGACGTGTCCGCTGCCGCCGCCCCAGAACTGGCTGAAGGCGCCGGTCGCCGCCGGCGAGCGCTACGCCGGTCGCAAGTCCTGACCTGACAAGGGGCCTGCGGCCCCTCCGGTTTCTTGCGCTGCCCGAGCCCTTCCGGAGCCTAAGCAGGCCGTGGTCCGGAAGCGCCGTATAGTTGGCCGAACACCCACGGCCTCCAATGAATCCAATTGCACGCAAGTCCTTCGCGATCGCCACGCTCCTCGGCGCAATGGTGGTCTCGATCACACCGGCTGCGGCGGGCATGGTCGACGCCGTCGAGTTCTACAACGCCTCGCTCGATCACTACTTCGTGACCGCGAATACCGCCGAGATCGGCAAGCTCGACTCCGGCTTCTTCGTCGGCTGGCAGCGCACGCAGCAAGCGTTCAAGGTGATCGACCCCGCCGACACGTCGCCCGGCGCATCGCCGGTGTGCCGGTTCTACGGCAGTCCCGCGGCCGGGCTCGACTCGCACTTCTATTCGGTATCGCCGGTCGAATGCGCCGAGGTGAAGCAGAAATTTCCGACCGCGTGGCTGCTGGAGTCGGACAACGTCTTCCAGGCGTTCCTGCCCAACACCGCGTCCGGGGCATGCCCGGCCAACTCGCGTGCGGTCTATCGCACATGGAACAATCGCACCGATTCCAATCATCGCTACACGACAGACCCGGCGATCCAGGATCAGATGCTCGCCAAGGGATACGTGGCGGAAGGCTACGGCACCGATCCGAAGCGCCTGGTCGCGATGTGCGCGCCGGTGCCGGTGACCGCGCTGCCGCCGTCATGCACGCTGACCGCCACCAGCACCAATCCCGTGGCGGGCGCCGACATCCTGCTGATGGCCGCGTGCAGCGGCAACCCGACGAGTTACAGCTGGACCGGATGCAACGGCACGGGCTCCACGTGAGGCGCGACATCGGCGAGTCCCGGCGTCGTCGTGTATACAGTCGTCGCCGCCAATGCGACCGGCGCCAGCGCTCCCGCCACCGTGCAGGTGACGTGGCGGACCGCACCCCCGCCCCCGCCGCCGGAGGCCAAGCCGGTCTGCAACATCATCGTCACGTCGCCGCAGCCGACACCTCTCGTCGGCTCGCAGGTCGTATTGCAGGCATCGTGCTCGGGCGAGCCCACGTCGTATGAGTGGACCAACTGCAGCAGCCCGACCAGCG